>CALRVN010000354.1:0-4242 GCA_943371625.1 Hyphomicrobium sp. CS1GBMeth3 | reverse complement strand
ATCAGGGGCGGACGGTGCAGGCGAGCGTGCGCTATCGCTGGTAGGGCCGGCTGCGGTCCAATAAAGCGGCGGCGCCGCAACAAGGACACAGTCAAGCGCGTCCCGGATTTTGCCCACCCTTCGATCCCAACGGTGGATTGGGCCTGATCGCCACTGGCTGGCGCATTTGGGGTCGCCTATCCAAGTTGCGGGGACACACCGCTGGGGGCCGATACATGATGCTGGATAGCGCGACTGAATACGCCAACAATTCGCTCGAGCAGTCTGCGCCGCGATATACGCGGGCGATCGCCGGCGACAGCGGAACCGCTTCGCGCAAGCACTTCCTTGATTCCTACAAGGAGCATCTTGCGGCGTTGAGGACGGCTCGCCCGGCAAAGTAAGGGCTCAGTTTCTAAGGCAGATATGAAATTGGCCCGGTGCGATTGCACCGGGCCTTTTCTTTTACGTGCGGGCTTAACCGCTTAGTTGGTTGCGGCGACCGGACGAACAGTCAACTCGCCAGCCTCGCGGCTGAGCTCGACGCTGGTCAGGCCAGCCTCGCCCTTGGCGGTCGAGAGCACCACCGTCTGACCCGGGGCGAGCACCGTCTCAACGCGGATGGGGAGGCCTTCCTGCTGGGCAAGGGTGGCGACGACGTGGAAGCGGCCGGCTTCCTCGGTGTAGTAGGCAACCCCGTTGATGCCGCCGAGGTCGATCGAGTGGGCGCGCGGGCCACCGGCCGAAGCCGATCCGATGGCGCCGACTGCGGCGAAGGCGACGGCCGCGGCGGCGATGGCAACTTTACGAAGGCTCATAACAGTCTCCTCTGGAATGGATGGGGCCAGGAGGCGAAATGCCCTGGTCCGTTGCGAGGGAAGATGATACTCGGGGCATAATTATTCCAATGGATTGGATCGATAATGCCCATCGACCATATCAATTTAGCTCGCGTGGACCTGAACCTGCTGGTGGCGCTCGACGCGCTGCTGACCGAGCGCAGCGTCACCAAGGCTGCGGCGCGCATCGGTATCGGGCAGTCGGCCATGAGCCACAACCTGGCGCGACTGCGGGAGCTGTTCGGCGATGAGCTGATGACGCGGGGTCCGGCCGGCATGCAGCCGACGCCGCGCGCTTTGGCGCTCGCCGATCCTGTACGCATCGCGCTGGCGCAGATCGAGACGCTGGTCTCGCGCGCCGAGGCGTTCGATCCGGCGACGGCCGACCGGACTTTCCGCATCGGCCTGCCCGACAGTACCGAGGTGCTGATCGGCCCAGCGCTGCTCGCGTATGTCTGCGAGCACGCACCCGGCATTCGGCTCCGCTTCTACGCAGCCGAAGGGCAAGGGCTGCTCGACGACCTCGACGCCGATCGCCTCGATCTCGGGATCGGCGTCGGCTCATTCGCGGGCGGACAGGCGCACCACAAGCGGCGCGTGCTGGCCACCGACAGCTACCTCGTCATGTTCAACGCCAAGAAGGTGCATGTGACGCCGCCGATCTCGCTCGAAGACTACGTGCGACTGCCGCACGTGCTGACGAGCTTGCGGCGCGGCGAACGCGGCGTCGTGGACGAGGCGCTGGAAAAGCTCGGCCTCAGCCGCACAATCGCATTGGTGACGCCCCGCTTCGTCGCCGTGCCGTTTCTCGTTGCGGGGGCGGCGGTCATCACCACCATGCATGCGCGGCTGGCGCGCTATTTTGCCGAAGAGATGGGGCTCAGCCTCAGCCCGCCGCCGATCGAGCTGCCGCAGTTGACGACGTCGCTGCTGTGGCACGCCTCGTATGACCGGGACCCAGCGCACGTCTGGCTGCGCGAGACGATCATGCGCGTGGCCGCCGAGGAACGCGAGAAAATCGCAGCGAAGGCGCGCAAGACGCGCTGACTGCAGAGGCGTTCACCGGGCGCCGGCGGATGTTTCTCGCGCGCGGCGGACGTAGTCGGCAACGCGGCCGGCGTCGAGGTCGCCGCGATCGACCGCGGCGCGCACCGCGCACTTGGGCTCGGCCTCATGGCGGCAGTTGCTGAACTTGCACTCGAGCGCCAGCGTCTCGATGTCTTCGAAGCCTTTGTCGGCGTTCTGGTCCGGGTTCCAAGACTCGACACCGCGCATACCGGGCGTGTCGATGATCGATCCGCCGCCGGGGCGCAGGAACAGCTGGCGATGCGTCGTCGTGTGGCGCCCGCGGCTGTCGTGCGCGCGGACTTCCTGCGTCGCTTGTGCCTCGCGCCCGAGCAACGCGTTGGTCATTGTCGACTTGCCGACGCCCGACGAGCCAATGAGCGCCACGGTGTGATTGGCTTCGAAATACGACTCGAGGGTGGAGATGCCGCGCGTCTTTGCGCTGATCGCATGCACGGGAACGCCGGGTGCGACGCTGCAAAGCTGCGCCAGAGCCTCCGCGGCGCTGTCGGCGAGATCGGCCTTATTGAGCACGATCACAGCATTCGCGCCGCTTTCGGCGACGAGACCCAACAAGCGCTCGATGCGCGGCAGATTGAAATCGCCGTCCGGCGCCGTGACGATGAATACGGTGTCGACATTCGCTACCAGAAGCTGCGGGCGGTTTTCGCCGGATGCCTTGCGGATGAGCGCGCTCGTGCGCGGCAGCACGTCTTCGATGGTGGCAGGCCCGTTGCCGGAAGGCAGCCGCAGCGCGACGAAATCACCGACGCCCGCAAGATCGGAACGCTGCGCCGCAGCTTTGCGCAGACGGCCGGTCATCTCGGCGGGCATCTCGCCCGCTTCCGTAGCGACGTCGAAGTGGCTGCGATGCTCACCAACGACGCGACCCGGAATGAGCCCAGCCGCGGCTGACGGTGCGAACGCCGCCTGCCGCTCGTTGCTCCAGCCGAAAGTCGTCAGCGTCATGCTTTGCACCTTGCGATGGCCGGATCTGCTAGAAGCGAAAGCATCATTAGCACTCTGGGTTCGGAAGTGCTAAGGATACGCCGCGCCGGCTAGGGCTGTTTCTCAACGCCCCGAATTGTGCGCCCAAACCCAAAAATCAGAGATTTGAGGATTTCAATGAAATTCCGGCCCTTGCACGACCGCGTCGTTGTTAAGCGACTCGAGGAGGACGGCAAGAGCGCGGGCGGCATCATCATCCCAGATACCGTCAAGGAAAAGCCGATGCGCGGCGAAGTCGTCGCTGTTGGTCCGGGCGTGCGCGACGAAAGCGGCAAGATCAACGCGCCGGACGTGAAAGCCGGCGACACGGTGCTGTTCGGCAAGTGGTCGGGCACCGAGGTGAAGATCGACGGGGACGATCTCCTTATCATGAAAGAGAGCGACATCCTCGGCGTCATCGAAGGCGCGGCGAAGGTCAAAGCCGCCGCCTAGTTCCAGCGCCAATCCCCCTTCCCTTCCAGGAGTTGCTCCATATGACAGCTAAAGACGTGAAATTCGGTCAAGACGCGCGCGATCGCATGTTGCGCGGTGTCGACATTCTCGCCAACGCCGTGAAAGTCACGCTCGGCCCCAAGGGCCGCAACGTCGTGCTCGAAAAGTCTTACGGCGCGCCGCGCATCACCAAGGACGGCGTAACCGTCGCGAAGGAAATCGAGCTTGAAGACAAGTTCGAGAACATGGGCGCGCAGATGCTCAAGGAGGTTGCCTCCAAGACCTCCGATCTCGCCGGTGACGGCACGACGACGGCAACGGTGCTTGCCCAGGCGATCATCAAGGAAGGCGCCAAGTCGGTTGCTGCCGGCGCGAACCCGATGGACCTTAGGCGCGGCATCGATCTGGCTGTTGCCGCCGTCGTCGAAGAGCTGAAAGCGAAGGCCAAGAAGGTCACCTCCAACGACGAGATCGCCCAGGTCGGCACCATCTCATCGAACGGCGACGCCGAGATCGGCGCCAAGCTCGCCGAGGCGATGAAGCGCGTCGGCAACGAGGGCGTCATCACAATCGAAGAGTCCAAGAGCCTCGAGACCGAGCTCGAGGTCGTCGAGGGCATGCAGTTCGACCGCGGCTACCTGTCGCCGTACTTCATCACCAATGCCGAGAAGATGATGGTCGAGCTCGAGGATCCGTACGTACTGATCCACGAGAAGAAGCTCGGTGGCCTGCAAACGCTACTGCCGCTGCTCGAGGCTGTGGTGCAGTCCGGTAAGCCGCTCGTCATTATTGCCGAGGACGTCGAGGGCGAAGCTCTCGCCACGCTCGTCGTCAATAAGCTGCGCGGCGGCCTCAAGGTCGCGGCCGTCAAGGCGCCCGGCTTCGGCGATCGCCGCAAGGCCATGCTGGAGGACATCGC
>CALRVN010000353.1:0-4247 GCA_943371625.1 Hyphomicrobium sp. CS1GBMeth3 | reverse complement strand
CGCTGACGGCCTGCAGCGCCTCGCTGCCGATACCACCAATGCCGAGGATCGCGAGGTCGCCGGCGCCGGCGTCGACAAGTGGCGCGTGGTCCAGCAGGGCGGCCGCTATTTCGCTGTCAGCGACCAGTATCGCCGGCTGCGCGTCCCGCTCGAGATGGCCGGCGAAGGTCAGCCCCAGTTGCTCGAATGGGAGGTGAAGCAGCCCCCGTTGCGTGGCATTGCAACCCTGCGCTTCTCGGCCGGCGCGGTGCCGGGAGCCATGGGGCCCGAAGAGGTCGAGCAGGTCGCCATCCTCGACGTCGACAACAATTCCGTCATCGGCATCGAGCCGCACCGCGAGGGCAAGAAGGTCGCCAGCTGGACCTGGCAGGACGACCGGGTGGTCGTTGCCAGCGTCGACGGTGCGACCGACGAGTTCATCCTGCGTGCGGGCATGGCGCGCGGCTCCGACGGCCGCCGCTACACCAGCTCCGATTCCGGCGGCGTCTGGGCCCCCTGGGGCCAGCTGGATTCGTCCAACCAGGGTGAGCGCCGTGAACGGCGGCGCAGCAAGCCCAAGACCATCTTCCAGCTCCTTTTCAACTGAGATCCGGCGCCGCGGTGCTGCCGAACGGCTACAGGCCGGGCGAGAAATCGCCTCGCCATGCCGTGCACGCCCCTATCGAGTTGCCCGGGACCTGACCGGGTGGGAAGCTGACCCCCGTCGGCAGCCGGTGATCATGCGCGCGGGTGAATCAGCGTTGGCGTTAAGCTTTCCGCATCGTTCACCATATAATTTGAGGCGAGCGTCCGGCTGGGATTAGGGAGCGAGTAAAAGACGATGCGTTTGTTTGTTCTGTTTCTTTCTGCCATTGCCGCCGCTGGCCTCAGTGCCTCCGCCCAGGCCCAGAACGCCCAAAATCAGACTGCTGAGCACCCGACGGTGCTGGCCGCTGCCGACCCGGCTTCTCCGGCACCCATGTTGTCGGGGCCGCAGGCCGTCGACGCCGCGCTGCCACCCGCCGCAGCCGCTCCGGTTACTGCCGAGCCGGCCGCGAAGCTCGAGCCGCCGGAGCCGACGCTGTTCGCCAGGATCGACCTCGGCACCCAGACGATGACTGTTTCCGACAAGAACGGCGCTATCGCGAGCTGGAAGATTTCATCTGCGCGCGGCGGCTATCGCACGCCGACCGGCACCTATACGCCCCACTACGCGGCGCGCATGCACTACTCCAAGCAGTACCACATGTCGCCGATGCCCTATTCCGTGTTCTTCAACGAGGGCGTCGCCGTGCACGGCACCAACGATCTGCGTAACCTCGGCCGTCCTGCCTCGCATGGTTGCGTCCGCTCGCACCCGAAGAACGCCAAGGTCTTCTACGACCTCGTGCAGAAGCACGGTATGCAGATGACCCGCGTGACCGTAGTCGGCAAGTCGCCCTATTCGCCGGTCGTCGCCGAGCGCAAGCGCCGCCCTGCACAGCCTAAGCCGGCCTACGCCAGCAACAACAAGCCGTTCGGTGGGTTGTTCGGCTACAGCCAGCCGTCGCCGCAGAAGAAAAAGAAGAAGCAGTACGGCGGCACTTACAACACCTGGTAACGCGCTAGTCTGACTGTCATCCCGGAAGCCACGAACGCAGTGAGGGGCTATCCGGGATCCAGCATAAAGTGCGGCTGAGCCTCGTAGGAGCTGCGCACTCCTCTCCTGGATCCCGGGTCTTGCTCGGCGTTCGCCTCCGCTTCGCCCGGGATGACAAAGATTCCCTAGAACGGGTTCCAGGTCGCCCGCGGCGTGAAGCGGACATATCCGATATTGGCACCCAGCCGGAAACCGAGGCCGGTGCGGATCGGCGCCATGATCACCGGCCCGCCCTTCAGGAACGTGATCCCGACGCCGCCGATGAAATAGGCCGACCCGTCGATTCCCGTGAACGTCCTGTATAACCCCTCCGGCTCGTGCAGCCGGTAGATCAGGAACATCGTCCGCGATCCCGACGCGCCAAGGTCGGTGCCGATAGACGGCCCATGCCAGTAGATTTTGCCACTGCCGCCCGCACGCAGGAACAGAGTGCCGCTGCCGTAGCGCACGCCGGCGAGGATGGCGCCGCCGCCTTCCGTTCCGAGCACATAGCCGTCTGGCCGTCCCGCGCTCGAGAAAGCGTACTCGATCACGCTACCCAGTTCGGTGGAGATGGTGCCGAAGAAGCCGCGCGAAATTTCGCGGATCTCATCGATCGTGTAGCCGGGCTCGTCTGGCGGCAGCGGCTCGAGCACGGCAACCGACGGCCCCGGCTCGAGCGTCGTCACGCCCGGCTCCGGCGGAGCATCCTGATGCGGCTTCGTCTGGGTCGCCCACTTCTGCGCCGACGACTTCGCCACCGGCTTGGGCGGTACGGCATCGGCCTTCGGCGCTGCGGCGTCAGCCTTTGGCGGCGCCTGCGCGGCAGTCGGCGCCGGTGCCTTGATGTCGGCGGCAGCCTGCTTGCTGCCGATGTTGGCGTCGAGCCGGCTCAGCATGTAGCTCGACTTTGCCTTCATCACCGCGAGCAGCTCGATGCCTGCCGCTTCCAGTTCCGTCAGCTTGCTGCAGTCGACCGGACCTGAGTCGGGCGGGCGCCCGAGTTCGTCGATCTTGACGATCAGGTCCTCGGCTTCCTGGTCGAGCTTCGCCGTGCGGTCATCGCGAACGCTCGCCAGTGCCTTCTCTTCGTAATCGGTGTCGTCCCAGCCGCGCTTCTCCTTCAGCTGCTTCAGCTTCTCCTGCAGTTTTGGAAGCGCTTCGGCATTGAAGGCACGCAGCGACGCGCCGGACCTATCGACCGCCGCAGCAAAATCCTCCGCCCGGCATGCAGCCTGGGCAGAGGTTTGCATCATGAAAACTGCGGCAATGGCCAGCAGGGCAGACGAGATCGATCGACGCATACGGGGCACTTCTGTTGTTACAGTTCGGCGCCCGGGCGGGCTTTCGCCCGCTGAGATCGATCAAAGCGATGTGGCCGATTATTGGCCGGTGATCGTCTTGACGACCGAGTTGAGCGGCCGGTCACTGAGCGCCGTGGGCATGCCCTGCATGTCCTTGGCCACCATCTCGTCGTACTCGGGCAGCGTCTGGATAGGCGCTTTCGGCACCATTTGCACCACTTTGTACCCGCCAGCCTTAAGCTGCTTCAGCAGCTCCGGCATGGCGGTGGCCGTATGTGGCTGGATGTCGTGCATCAGGATGATGCCTTTGCCGCGCTTGTCGAGGTTGGTCATGATGCGCTTGACCAGGGCATCCGGCTTGGTGCCCTTGAAGTCGAAGCTGTCGATGTCGGTCGAGAACACGGCGACGTTGCGGTCGGCGAGATACTTGAGCGTCTCGGGCGAGTGCCGCAGGAACGGGAAGCGGAAGAACGGCGCGGTCGGTCCGCCGACGGCACGATGGATGACGCTGAAGGACTTCTCGATGTCGGCCTTGGCGTCGTCGAACGGCAGCTTCGACTGATCCTTGTGATCCATCGTATGCGCGCCGATCGTATGCCCCGCCTTGGCGACGTCGTGCAGGATGTCCGGATAACCGGCGGCTACCTTGCCGACCGAGAAGAAGATCGCCTTCGTGCATTCTGCATTGAGCGCCGCGAGCACTGCCGTCGTGCGGTTCGGCAGCGGGCCGTCGTCAAACGTCAGCACCACTTCCTTCGGATTGAGGAAGTCGTACATCTTGTAGTGCTGGAAGCCGAAGCCTGGACCGCCGGTCGTGTCGATCTCGACAACGCGCGCGACGCCGAGCGGATTGGGATTGCCGGGACAGTCCGAAACCTTCGCGGCGGGAGCGGCAGGCCCGAGCTGCGGCTGTGGCTGCGCCTGCGGTGTCTGCGGCTCCATCGACGGAGGAGGAATGGTCGGGCCCATCTGCTGCGCGTTGGCGACGGAGCAGTGGATGGCTAGCGGGGCGAGCAGCGCCGCGGCGGCAATCATCTTTGTCAAAGGCGAGCGCATTCGAACCTCCCGGAGGTAGCCTCTCTGGGCTTATTGCTTGATTCCTCATTCATTGTGGGGAGATTTGCGATCACCGCGCAAGGAATTTGCCGAAACTTTCAACGCCCTGGCGCCGATTCCGGCCTGACTGTGGTGCAGCAGGCTTAGGCTAGCGGGCGACCTTACCCGCCGCCTTGGCGCGGAAGCGTTCGCTGTCGACGATGATGCGGGTGTGCCGGCCCCGGCCGATGAGTTCGCGGTCGTCGTTCGCGACGACTTTGAACACCAGTTTACGGCCATCTCGCTCGATT
>CALRVN010000352.1:0-4251 GCA_943371625.1 Hyphomicrobium sp. CS1GBMeth3 | reverse complement strand
CCCGCCGCCGTCAATCCTGCAGGTGCCGGGCGCCATGGACGTCGCGGTCGAGTTCACGTCGCTGTCCAAGACCTACAACATGCCCGGCTGGCGCATGGGCTTCGCCGTCGGCAACGAGCGGCTGATTGCGGCGCTCGCGCGCGTGAAGTCCTACCTCGACTACGGCGCCTTCACGCCCATCCAGGTCGCGGCCTCCGCCGCCCTCAACGGTCCGCAGGACTGCGTCGATGAGATCCGCGCCACTTATAAGACGCGCCGCGACTGCCTCGTGGAGTCGTTCGGCCGTGCCGGCTTCCCCATCCCGCCCCCGCCGGCAACTATGTTCGCCTGGGCGCCAGTCCCCGAGCCCTTCAAGTCCATCGGCTCGGTCGAGTTCTCCAAGCTGCTGATCGAGAAGGCGAGCGTGGCGGTAGCGCCGGGCGTCGGCTTCGGCGAGTACGGCGAGGGCTTCATCCGTATCGCGCTGGTGGAGAACGAGCACCGCATCCGGCAGGCGGCCAGGAACATCAAAAAGTTCCTCGCCCAGGCCCCGGAAACGTTGCATAACGTGATCCCGATACAGCAAAAAGCCAGCCGCTAACCCACTCGCCCCAATGCAAAAACCTCTGACCCTGGGCATCGCCGGCCTTGGCAACGTCGGCGCGGCCCTCCTTGAGCTGCTCCGGGTACACAAGGACCGCCTGACCGAGCGCGCTGGACGCCCGCTGCAGATCGCTGGCGTCTCCGCCCGTTCGCGCGACAAGGCACGCGGCGCCGACACGGCCGGCCTCAAGTGGTTCGACGATCCGGTCGCCCTGGCCAAGGATCCGTCGGTCGACGTCTTTGTCGAGCTGATCGGCGGCGCCGACGGTATCGCCAAGGACGCTGTCGAGGCGGCGATCAATGCCGGCAAGCACGTCGTCACCGCCAACAAGGCGCTGCTCGCCAACCATGGCGTTGCGCTGGCCAAGTTTGCGGAAGCGAAGGGCGTCGCTCTGAATTTCGAGGCCGCGGTGGCCGGCGGCATTCCCGTCATCAAGACGCTGCGCGAGTCTCTCGCTTCCAACGACGTGCGCCGCGTCTATGGCATCCTCAACGGCACCTGCAACTATATCCTGTCGTCCATGACGGATCAGGATCGCTCCTTCGCCGAGGCGCTGAAGGAAGCCCAGGATCTCGGTTACGCCGAGTCCGATCCGACCTTCGACATCGGCGGCTTCGACACCGCACACAAGCTGGCCATCCTTGCCAGCCTTGCCTTCGGCACCGAGATCAACTTCGAGCAGATCTACGTCGAAGGCATCCAGTCGATCACCGAGGCCGACATCGATGCGGCCAACGACATGGGCTACTGCATTAAGCTGCTGGGGGTTGCGGCACGCACCGAGACTGGCATCGAGGCGCGCGTCAATCCGGCCATGGTGCCGGAGGAATCCGCCATCGCCGAAGTCTGGGGCGCGACGAATGCCGTCGCCATCGACTCCGACTTTTGCAACAGCCTGCTGCTCATCGGGCCGGGTGCCGGCGGCAGACCCACGGCCTCGTCGGTGGTCGCCGACATCCTCGACATCGCCCGCGGCGTCGTTATGCCGCCGCTCGTCCGGCCGTCGAAAACCCTCAAGCCGTACGTTAAGTCGAAGCTTGGCGCCCACCACGGCGCCTACTACGTGCGGCTTTCCGTATATGATCAGCCCGGCGCCATGGCCGCGATCGCAAAGCGTATCGGTGATCAGCATGTCTCAATCGAGAGCATCGTGCAGCGCCGGCCACGCTCTGCCCCGCAAGGCATGGCCGTGCGCCAGAAGCCGGGCACTCCGGCACTGGTGGTGATCATCACGCACGAGACGACAGAGGAAGCGATCCGTGCGGCCGTCGACGCCATCGAGAAGGATGGCAAGGTGTCGGAGCGGCCGCAGGTGATACGCATCGAGAAGCTTGGCGAAGACGAAGTCGTCTAGAGGAATGGGGACCATGGCAACCGAAGGCAATTCGGGTCTCGACCGGACGCTCGTCCTGGAAGTGACGCGCGTCACCGAGGCGGCAGCCATTGCCGCCGCACGGCTGCGTGGCCGTGGCGCCGAGAAGGCTGCCGACAAGGCAGCCGTCGACGCGATGCGACGCGAGCTCGCAAGTCTGGCAATCCGCGGCACCGTCGTCATCGGCGAAGGCGAGATGGACGAAGCGCCGATGCTCTACATCGGTGAGAAGGTCGGCTCCGGCGAAGGCCCCGAGGTCGACATTGCCGTAGATCCGCTCGAAGGCACCACCATCTGCGCCAAGGCCATGCCGAACGCGCTCGCTGTGCTCGCAATGTCGGAGCGCGGCGGCCTGCTGCACGCTCCCGACATGTACATGAACAAGATCGCCATCGGTCCCGGATATGCATCGGGCCTCGTCGATCTCGATGCGTCCCCCGCCCACAACATCAATGCCCTCGCCAAGGCCAAGGGTGTGCCGGTGTCGGAGATCACCGCCTGCATTCTCGATCGTCCGCGCCACGCCGAACTCATCGCCGCAGTGCGCGCAGCCGGTGCCGGCGTCCAGCTCATTCCCGACGGCGACATCGCCGGCGTGATCTGGACCACCGATCCGGCAGAGACCGGCATCGACATCTACCTCGGCTCCGGCGGCGCGCCAGAAGGCGTCCTCGCCGCAGCCGCACTGCGCTGCATCGGCGGTCAGATCCAGGGCCGGCTCATGCCCGCCAACGACGAAGAGCGTGCTAGAGCTGCCACCATGGGCATTGCGGACATCAACCGCAAATTCACCATGGAAGACATGGCGGCGGGCGACGTCATCTTCTCCGCCGCGGGCGTCACCGACGGCTCGCTGCTCCGTGGCGTGCGCTTCAATGGCGACAGCGCCGAAGTGGAATCGCTCGTCATGCGCTCCAAGCACTGCACCGTGCGCCGAGTACGCACGACCTACCGCGACGTCGCCAGGCGCTACGGCGTCTGACGCCGCACGCATGCTCTACGAATAAGCGCTGATCCTCCTTGAACGCCGGCCGCCGTTCCTCGACAATGGTCGTCCTGCGCGAGGGCGCAACGGCCGGAGGGAGCGAGCGTGGACGAGCGCGACGTTGGCGGCTACTCGGTCACCTACGGCCGTGAAGAGATACAAGCGCCGGTCTATGTCATCGCGCTGCTTTCCGCGGCGTTTCTGGCTGCGGCCGTCGTCACCGGAAGCACGCTTTGGCTGGTGCTGGGCGTCGCCGCTGCCGGCGTCACCTATTACAACATCCCGCTGATCGAGCGCCGCCCCATCGTCGGCGCCAACCAGTACGGCATCTTCATTCAGGGGCTCGGGCTGATCCGCTGGGGCGCCATCGACAGCATCGAGCTGACCGAACTCGCGGTCCGCGCCAGCACTATTCACGAGCTCCAGATCAGCCTCAAGACGCGGCTGTCGAGCGCGTTGGTTACGGATTGGCGCAAGCAGTCGTTCTGGCGCTCGCTCATGCGCCTGCCGTGGTCGATGACGCGATCCAACGTCGTCGGCGTGAACCTCGAGCCCTTCGACGGCGAGCCGCTGGAGATCCACCGCACCCTGCAGCGCCTCTGGCGCCACTACCGCAGCTAGATCTGCCCTGTGGATAACTAGGCTGGTGAGTATCGCCAACCCGTCGCGCCAATGCTGAACTTTGCTATTGGGCGAATCACTCCGGGGGCGGCATGAGCGGCGCAGCGCGCAGGCGCAAGGATGAGGCGGCCGCAGCCGCACCTTTCCTCGGCGTTGCCACATCGGCCCGCGGCCTCCTGTGGCGCGAGCGCCTTGCCGGCGAGGCACAGCTCCGTGCCGGCGCCATAAGCCAGCGGCACGGACTGCCCGAGCTGCTCGGACGCGTCCTCGCGGCCCGCGGCATTGCGATAGATGACGTGCCCGTGGTGCTCAACCCGACGCTCAAAGCGCTGATGCCCGACCCGAGCGCCGTGCGCGATATGGACGCCGCCGCTTCGCGCCTCGCCGACGCCATTGAGAAACGCCAGCAGGTCGCCGTGTTCGGCGACTACGACGTCGACGGCGCCTCTTCAGCGGCGCTGATGGCGCGCTTTTTCGCCCACCACGGCATCGACGCGCGCATCTACATCCCCGACCGTCTGTTCGAGGGTTATGGACCCAACGTCGGCGCCATCGAGGGTCTGATCAAGGAAGGCGCGCAGCTCATCGTCACCGTCGACTGCGGCACCACCAGCCGCGAGCCGCTGCAGGCTGCGCATACTCTAGGCTGCGACGTCATCGTCATCGACCACCACCAGGCCGACGAGCTGC
>CALRVN010000351.1:0-4256 GCA_943371625.1 Hyphomicrobium sp. CS1GBMeth3 | reverse complement strand
TCGTCATCGGATCGGGATATGGCGGCGGCGTCGCAGCCTCCCGTCTCTCGCGCATGGGCTTGCGTGTTGCGGTGCTCGAACAGGGCCGCGCCTGGCGCCCGGGCGACTTTCCGACCACGGCGAACGAGCGGCGCAAGACGACGCGCCTCACCGGGCGCGTGAAGCTCGGTGATCCAACGGGGCTCTATTATCTTTCGGTCGGCAAGGGTCTCACCGTGTTCGGTGCGTCCGGCCTCGGCGGCGGATCACTCATCAACGCGGGAATCGCGCTGCGTCCAAATCTCGACAGACTGCGCAAGGCGGGATGGCCCGGTGCAGTAGTCAATGACGGGCTGCTGTTGCAGGGACTTGACCTGGCAGAGACGATGCTCGGTGCGTCACCGGTGCCTGATCCGGATCGCTTCCCGAAATTTGCCGGCATGCGCAGGGCTGCGGAAGTTGCGGGCCGCTCGCTGCAGCGGCCGGCGATGACGATCTCACATGCGCCGGGTCAGAATGTTTCCGGCGTGATGCAGTATGCGTGCCGCCATTGCGGCGACTGCTGGTCGGGCTGCAACGTCGGTGCGAAGAATACCGTCGGGGTCACGTACATAGCGGACGCTATCGATTACGGCGCGACGGTGCTGTGCGAAAGCCGGGCCGAGGCTATCAGCAAAACCGAGAACGGCTGGGAGGTCGCGGTGCGCGATCTTTCAAAGCCGGGCGCAAGCTTCCGCATCGAAGCGCCGATCCTGGTGCTGGCCGCGGGCACGATGGGCACCAACGAGTTGCTGCTGCGGGCGAAGCGTGACGGCCTCAAGCTCTCCGACAAGCTGGGCGAGAAATTCTCCGCCAACGGCGACGATCTCGTCGTCGCGGGCAAGCTGGACGTGCCGGTGAATGCGGTCGCGACGGGCTTTCCGTCAAAGGCGCCGCGCGGCTCGCCGCCGGTCGGGCCGCACAGCATGGCGCTGATCGACCTCGGCGACGAAAAGGGGCCGGTGTGGGTGCATGACGGCACGATGCTGACGCTGATGGCGCAGCTCGCGCCGGTCAAAGAAATGCTGGAGCTGAAATTCGGCAGCGCGTTGCGCATCATGCGGCAGGGCATCTACGGCGACCAGCTGAGCCGCGCGCAACTGTTCTACGTCGTGGCGCACGATGATGCGAGCGGCAAGCTGCGGCTGCAGAACGATCGCGCCGTTGTCGACTGGCCGGGCTACAGCGACGCGCCGGAACGCGTCCGGGCCGAGGAAAAGGTCAAGGCGATGATCGAAGGCATGGGCGGGGAGTTCAACGCCAACCCGTTCGCCATGACCGCGTTCGGCGGCAATCGCATCATCGCGCACCCACTGGGTGGCTGCGCCATGGGTGAAACGTCGGAGGACGGCGTGGTCGCGACCGACGGACGCGTGTTCGATCCGACGAAGGGACCGAAGGGCATCCACGACGGGCTGTACGTGTGCGACGGCGCAGCGGTACCCTCGGCGATCGGCGTCAGTCCGCTACTGACGATTACGGCGCTGGCGGAGCGCGCGATGGCGCTGGCGGCGCACCAGCTGCAGCGCAAGCTCGATGTCGACGCGAGCCCATATCGTCCGCTGCGTGACGCCGCGATGTGACGCGGCACGGCTGGAATCAAATCCCCACGCCGACTAGAAGCCCCGCCACGCAACGCAGCGCGGGCGTCCGTGACAGCCGACGTAAGCCTTTGAGATAATTGGTGAGTCCGGATGGGTTCGAACCATCGACATCCTGATTAAAAGTCAGGCGCTCTACCACTGAGCTACGGACCCCCAAGGGAGCCGTGCTTTTAGGCGGCCAGGGCGCCCGCGGTCAAGGCGGCCACATCGCGCGGGGCACCCCTCAGGCTGCTTCTCCCCTGTGCCATTTGGCAATTAGGCTCCCCCGGCGCGTTGGGCTAATAGACCCGCGCATGGACAAACAGAACGACACAGAAGCCGCCCCCTCCAAGGCGGCCGGGCGCATTAGCGCCGGCGCGCAGAAACCCCGCGAAGTGCTGATCCCCGCCGCCGACCGACTCAAGGCGATCGGCCTCATGTGCCTGGCGGTGGCGCTGTTCTCGGCGCTCGACACCTCGGCCAAATACCTCATCACGCATACGCACATGCCGGCGGTACAGGTGGTGTGGGCACGCTTCCTCGGTCAGTTCACTCTGATGCTAACGCTGCTGACGGTGATGCCGCTGTCGGCGCTGCTCCACACGAAAAAACTGAAGCTTGAGCTGGTGCGCTCGTTCCTGATGGTGTCGACCACCGCGTGCAACTTCATCGCGCTGCGGCACCTGCGACTCGATCAGACCGTGTCAGTGACGTTCCTCGCGCCGCTCATCGTGGCGCTGCTCGCCGGGCCGTTCCTCGGCGAATGGGCGGGCTGGCGGCGGCTGGTCGCGATCTTCGTCGGCTTCATCGGGGTGCTGATCGTGGTGCATCCGGGCTTCGGGACGCTGCATTGGGCGTTCGCGGTCTCGTTCACCGGCATGCTCGTCTATGCGTTCTTCATGATCCTGACGCGCTTTCTCGCCGGTCACGATGCGCCGCTGGTGATGCTGTTCTATTCGATCCTGCTGGGTACGTTTGCGCTGGCGCCGTTCGCGATCTGGCAATGGACGTCGCCACAGACGACCGTCGAGTGGCTGCTGCTGATGGGGCTCGGTGCGTTCGGCGGCATGGGGCATTACCTCTTCATCCATGCCTACCGCCTGGCGCCGGCATCGAGCGTGGCGCCGTTCCTCTACGTGCAGATCCTGACCATGACGGCGTTCGGCTTTGCTGTGTTCGGCGACGTGCCGGACATTTACACGGCTGTCGGCTCGGCGGTGATCATCGCGTCGGGCATCTATCTTCTGCATCGCGAGACGCGGCTGCGTGCCGAGGTGGCGCCGACGGATCCGCCTTGAGTGGTTATTGCTGACACGAGCGGATAGAAACTTTGTTTGCGGCGGGTGTCGCGCGAGTTGATAGCCGCGCCATAAGGCGCGGCGCCCCTTTGGGCGCTTGCCGCTTCGCGGCCAAGAGGGGCGTTGTGTTTCGATGCAGGCGGGTATCGCGGCTTGTAACTCGTGTGCGGCAGCAAGGCGCCAAGGGCGCCCGGCGCGAGCGCCGGCCATCAATAGAGCACGACGCTCGTTGAGCGAACCTGCTCGAAGCGCATGTCGGAGAAAAAACGCTACCGCTCGATGCGGGCGAGGGTTTCGTCAGCCCAAGTGGCGAAGCGGCCCTCGGCGATGGCCAGGCGCATGGCGGCCATGAGCTCCTGGTAGAAGGCGGTATTCACCCACGACAGCAGCATGGCGCCGAGAAATTCGCCGGAGCGAATGAGGTGGTGCAGGTAGGCGCGGGAATAGTCGCGCGCGGCGGGGCATGAGCTTTCGGGATCGAGCGGGGCCAAGTCCTCGGCGTGCATGGCGTTGCGCAGGTTCACCTTCCCGTTCCAGGTGAACGCGAGGCCGTGGCGGCCATTGCGCGTCGGCATCACGCAGTCGAACATGTCGACGCCGCGCTGCACCGACTTGATGAGATCGCCGGGCGTGCCGACGCCCATGAGATAACGCGGCTTCGTCGTCGGCAGATGCGGCAGCACACCTTCGAGCGTGCGGAGCATCAGCTCCTGTCCCTCACCCACCGCGAGGCCGCCGACCGCATAGCCGGGAAGATCCATTCCAACGAGGGCTTGCGCGGAGCGACGGCGCAGCTCGGGATCGACGCCGCCCTGGACGATGCCGAACAGTGCCTGCCCCGGCGCGGCACGCTCGGCGAAGCGGGCTTGCGCTCGCTCGGCCCAACGCAGCGAAAGCTCCATCGCGCGTGCGGCTTCGGCTTCAGCGGCGGGCAACTCGATGCATTCGTCGAGCTGCATCTGGATGTCGGAATCCAGCAGGCACTGGATGTCGACGGCGCGTTCGGGCGTCAGCATGTGCTTGCTGCCGTCGATGTGCGAGCGGAAGCGCACGCCCTCCTCGCTCAGCTCGCGGATTTTCGACAGCGACATCACCTGGAAGCCGCCACTGTCGGTGAGGATCGGTCCGTCCCAGCGCATGAAGTTGTGCAGGCCGCCGAGGCGGGCGACGCGCTCGGCGCCGGGGCGGAGCATCAGGTGGTAGGTGTTGGCGAGGACGATGTCGGCGCCGGCGGCTTTCACCTGGTCGAAGTAGAGCGCCTTGACGGTGCCGACGGTGCCGACGGGCATGAAGGCAGGCGTGCGGATGTCGCCGTGCGGCGTCGTCAGCATGCCGAGTCGCGCCGCGCCGTCCTGCT
>CALRVN010000350.1:0-4258 GCA_943371625.1 Hyphomicrobium sp. CS1GBMeth3 | reverse complement strand
CCGCGCTCTACGAGGTGAACAGCTTCGACGAGGCCGTGGCAGCGGTCCGGGGCGAGTGCGAGGTCGCGGTGCTGACGCGCTCGGAGGCCGGCTCGCTGATCGTGACCGCGACCGAGACGGTGCAGGTGAGGCCAGTGCGGGTCGAAAAGGTCATCGATGCGACCGGCGCGGGCGATCTCTATGCGGCCGGCTTCCTCTACGGCTACACGCGCAACCTGAAACCGGCGGACTGTGGTCGGCTCGGCAGCTTGGCGGCGGCGGAAGTGATCAGCCACATCGGGGCGCGTCCGGAGCGGCCGCTCGCGGCCATCGCGCAGCAGGAGGGCCTGATTACGGGCTAAGTCCGAGCGTCGGCGATGGTTCGCCATGCAATCAAGGATGCAATTGAGACACGATAACTGCCGATTGCATCATCTGGTTGCTACAAGGCATTTATTCTCCCTGGCAAGACCCTGACTCGTCGAGATAATCGCCTCATCGATTTGAGACGATTCGCAGGTCATGGGGACCGAGTGCATGCCGACCATGCAGCCGCGTTACGGGCGTCCGAGGGGCAGCGGCCTCGACGACAGCCACCAACTCGAGAGCATCGCTGCGCTCCTTGCTGCCAATCCTGCATTGAAACCCACCACCGCCATCCGCTCGCTCGGCGTTGAGGATCCGTCCGTCATTCGCCGGCTGCGGGACAAGTTTCACTTGGACCAGGCGCGGCTGATGGCCAACGCCCGCCGCGACTTTCACAGCAATGGCTCAACGGGACGCTCGCTCGCTCGCCCCGGCCCGCTCCGGTCGGCGCCGCGACTGCACGTCGTGAGCAATGCGAACATCATCCCGGCCGATCCCGTTATCGTGCCGGTGACCGAAATCGCCGTCGAAACCGCCCGCGTTGTCCAGCAGCTGCCGCTGCCGGCCATCATGTGTGATCTTGGGCTTTGGGCGCTGACGATGGCGATCGAGCAGCAAACAGTACTTGCCCGGCACTGGCTGCATCACCCTGCGGTCGATAACGCCCTGCGAGGGCAGCTCGCAGTCGTCGCTTTTCTCGTGGCTGTATCGAGCCCACGAAAACCGCTCAAGCCGCGCATCCATTGAGCGGCACTTCCTGCACCTGAACCTAGAGCTAGAGCACGTCACTTGACGGGCCGCCTCCCCAAGGCGGCCCTTTTTTCGTTCGCGCTACAGCTTACGGAGGGCGACCTGCTCGACGTGATGATCGGCGGCCTTGCGCAAGATGAGGCGCGCCCGCTGGCGGGTCGGGAGGATGTTCTCCTCGAGGTTCTTCAGGTTGATCGTGCGCCAGATCTCGCGCGCACGCTCGACTGCCGCTTCAGGAGAAAGGCTGGCGTACTGGTGGAAGTAGGCCGCCGGATCGCGGAAGGCCGTGTTGCGCAGGCGCATGAACCGGGCGACGTACCACTCGCCGATCACCACCGGATCGGCGTCGAGGTAGATCGAGAAATCGAAGAAGTCCGAAACGAAGGGAATGCCTTCGCCGCCGCGCGGCATGCGCGCTGGTTGCAGCACATTGAGCCCTTCGACGATGAGGATGTCGGGGCTTTCGATGACGGCCTTCTGGTCGGGGAGGATGTCGTAATGGAAGTGCGAATAGATCGGGGCCTCGACGGGTTTCACGCCCGACTTCACGCTGGCGAGGAAGTTCAGCAGCCGCGCCGTATCGAAGCTTTCGGGGAAGCCCTTGCGGTTCATGATCCCGCGGCGCTCCAGCTCCGCGTTGGGCCAGAGGAAGCCGTCCGTGGTCAGCATCTCGACGCGGGGATGGTCGGGCCAGCGCGCTAAGAGGGCCTTCAGGACGCGGGCGGTGGTGCTCTTGCCGACGGCAACAGAACCGGCGACGCCGATGATGAAAGGCACCTTGCCGTCGCTGCGGCTGAGAAACTTGGAAGAGACCGAATCCAGCTGCTGCGAAGCCGCAACGTAGAGGTTCAGGAGCCGCGACATGGGCAGATAGATCTGCTCGACCTCCTCGACGGACAGCTCCTCGATCAGACCCGAGAGCTGCTCAAGCTCGCTCTCCTTCAACGTCATCGGGGTGTCGGCACGCAGGCGCGCCCATTCCTCGCGCTCGAAGGTGCGATAAGGCGAGAATTGCAAATGTGCCCGGTCCGACATCTGGGCCTGCGCGACAGCGTTATTTTTCTTATTCTATCACTGCTTAGAGCGTTCGGCCTTTTCTTTGAGGCCGGACGTACCAACACGCTTTTCGAGCACAGCCAAGACGCCGGCAAGGTCGACGCCGCGGCTCTCGAGCAAGACCAACAGATGATACAGGAGATCGGCGGCTTCGGCGGTCAGCGCCTCATCGCTTTCGCCGACGGCGGCAATGACGGTTTCGACCGCCTCCTCGCCAAGCTTCTTGGCGCAGCGGGCGGGACCAGCGTCGAGCAACTGGCGCGTATAGGAGCTGTCCGCGGCGGCCTCGCGGCGGGCGCGGATGGTGGCTGCAAGTTGCAGCAACACGTCGCTCATATCGTACTCATCTCAAGCACCTGGGGGCAAACCTCAACGGTCGCAAGGCTTTGTTGCGACCGGCTGATGCAGCAACAGGCCCCGGGCGTCAAGTCGGCCGCTCAGCCGCCGAGCCGTTGGCGGATGTAGTCGAGCTGGTCGAAGTTGCCGAACTTGATGACCAGGTTGCCGCTTTCGCCGGAGCCGCGCTTAATCTCGACCTTGAGGTCGAGAAGGTTCGACAGCTCTTTCTCGAAGGCCTTGGTATCGGGGTCCTTCTCGCGCGGGGTGCGGGAAACCGGGCCTCCGGGAGGGGCCGTGCCAGGGCCGACGACAACGCCGCCCTGCACCAGCGCTTCGACCTCACGGACATTGAGGCTCTGGTCGAGGATGCGCTGGGCCAGGGTCTCGGCGTCGTCGCGGCCGATCAGGGCGCGGGCGTGGCCGGCGGTGATGCGGCCGTCCTGGACCATGGTCTGCACGCCGCTGGGCAGTTTGAGCAGGCGCAGAGTGTTGGCGACGTGGCTGCGCGACTTGCCGATGATCTCCGACAGCTGCTCCTGGCTGTAGTCGAAACGCTCGATCAGCTCGCGATAACCGGCGGCCTCTTCGATGGCGTTGAGGTCGGCGCGCTGAACGTTCTCGATGATCGCAATCTCGAGGACTTCCTTGTCGTCGAGATCGCGGGCGATGACCGGAACCATGTGCAGGCCGGCCTTTTGCGACGCGCGCCAGCGGCGCTCTCCGGCGACGATCTCGTATCCGCCGTCGGTTGGGCGCACGATGATCGGCTGGACGAGGCCCTTGGAGCGAATCGATTCGGCGAGTTCGGCGAGCTCCTCGTCGCGGAAATCCTTACGCGGGTTGAGCTTACTGGGGCGGACGTCGGAAATCGGCACCATGCGCTGCTCGCCCTCGGCCGGAAGCTGTGGACGCCCGCTTGGCGTCGGCTCCCCGATGAGCGAGGCAAGTCCGCGTCCGAGGCGGCTCTTCTGCAATGGTGCGTTCATGGTCCCTCGTGGGAGTTATCTGTCAGCCGATTAGGCCGCCTGGTTACGACGCTCGCGCTCGATGATCTCGGTGGCGAGCTTGATGTACGCTTGGCTTCCGGCGCAGTCGAAATCGTAGAGCAGGATCGGCTTGCCGTGCGACGGCGCCTCGGCGACGCGCGTGTTGCGGGGGATGATCGTCTCGTAGACCTTGGGTCCGAAGAAGGCGCGCACGTTGTCGGCGACTTCGCGCGACAGCGAGGTGCGGGCATCGTGCATGGTCAGAACCACGCCCTGAATCTCCAGCGAAGGATTCAGCGTGGCACGGATCTGGTCGATCGATTCCTTCAGCTGCGAAATACCTTCGAGCGCGAAGAACTCGCACTGCACCGGCACCAGCACCGCGTTCGCGGCCGACAGCGCATTCAGCGTCAGCAGATTGAGCGACGGCGGGCAGTCGATGAGGAGATAGTTGAAGCGCTGGTCAGCGGGCAAGCTGCGCTGCTGAGCTGCCAAGGCAGCAACGGCATCGCGGAGCTTGTAAGGACGGTTGCTGTCAGTCAGCTCGGATTCGATGCCGACGAGGTCGTTGTTCGCTGGAACGACGTAGAGCCCCGGCACTGCCGTCGGCAGCGCGCATTCGAGCAAGCCGGTGCCGGCGGAAAGCACGTCGTAGGTGGTTCGCGGACGGGCTTCGACGTCGATACCGAGGCCGGTCGAGGCGTTGCCCTGCGGATCGAGATCGATAACCAGCACGCGCTCACCGATCGAGGCAAGCGCGGTGCCGAGGTTGATTGCGGTCG
>CALRVN010000349.1:0-4260 GCA_943371625.1 Hyphomicrobium sp. CS1GBMeth3 | reverse complement strand
TGGAGCGAAGATCGTCTGCGATCAGCCGTTCGGCGAACCCCTCTGGAATGATGTTCGTCACCTTCTGGCCAAGCAGCTCGTCGCGCCGGTACCCGAATTGCTTCTCCGCCTGCACGTTCAAAAGGACGATTTCACCGTCCTGGTTCACCACGACCATGGCATCCGGTGCTGCTTCCAGTAGACCGCGGTACTTGCCCTCCATCTGGGCGAGGTGCATCTCCGCCGTTTTGCGCACGCTGATATTGCGGATCGCCGCCGTCACCAGGACCCCGTCCGGACTTTCCAAGGGACTGAGCATGATCTCTATGGGGAACACGCTACCATCCTTGCGTTGGCCGATGAGCTCTATCCCTGTGCCGATCTGTTGCGCTAGCGCTTCGGACGCAGTTCGCGTCCCATCCGCAATGAGACGTTCGGCGAAGCCTTCGGGAATGATGCTCGTAACCTGCGCGCCAACGAGCTCGTCGCGGCGGTATCCGAACTGCTTCTCGGCCTGCAAGTTCAAAAGCACAATTGCTCCGGACTGATTGACCACCACGATAGCGTCCGGCGCGGCTTCCAGCAGGCCTCGATACTTGGCGCCGGATGCCTTCGTTTCAGTGAGGTCGCGGAAGATGCCGGAAAAGCCTCTGAGCCGTCCTGCGCTATCGCGTACCGGCGTTAGGTGAGTATTGGCTAGGAATCGCGAGCCGTCCTTGCGACGGCGCATGGCCTGATCTTCGTAGTGACCCCTAGCGGTCGCAAGCCGCAGAATTTCCCCCGGCGCGCCCCGCTGGATTTCGTCGACAAAGAAGAAACAGGAGAAGTCCTTGCCGATGGCGTCACGCGCACTGTAACCGGTTATTCGCTCGGCACCGGTGTTCCATGTGACGATGCTCCCCTCCGGGTCGAGCATGATGATCGCATAATCCTGAACTCCATCGACCAGCATCCGATACGCTTCGTCGCTCTCGCGCCGGGCGGCCTCTGCCTGCCGGCGCCGGGAAACGTCGCGGTGAACACTCAGGCCCGCAACGGCTGTTATCACAAGCCCCAGCACTGTGCCGAGGATCAGGACGGCCTTGCTTTGGGCCACACGCAGCCGCGCCTCATCGCTGCGGGCCGCCAGAAGTTTCAGCTCTGCCTCCTGGAACTGGCGCGCGGCAACATGGAACTCAGTCATGATCCGGCGGCCTGTCCCGGTTCCCACTTGGGCCGCCGCTGTTGCCAAGTCATGGCCCTGGCGCAGCCTGACGAGGCGGTCCAGGAACAGCGTCTTTTGGGCGACGAGCGAATCCAGCAGCGGCAGCTGGCGCTGCTGCTCGGGATTGTCCCCAGTCAGGCGCCGAATGACGGTCTGATATTGCGCAACACGGCGCGAGTTGTCGCGGTAGGATTCGAGGTAGGTGTCTTCTTCGGTCAGAAGGTACCCACGATTTGCAGACTCCATCCCCTCCATCGCGAGCTGAAGTTCCTGCAGCCCGTCCAGGACCTCGTGAGTGTGGCGCACCCACTGCACGCTTTCGCTCGAAGCGACGATGCCGCGGTATGAGAAAATGCCCACCACGATCAAGATCACCACAGCGGCCACAAAGGCCATCTGCACTTTGAGGTCTCGAAGGTATCTGATGTTCACTCCAGCAGATCCGGCGCCGCAGCCGACGGCGCGCCATGCTTTGGGTCGAGCGCGGTCGCATCTGGGTGCACAAAAGTCATCTCAGCGATCATGATAAAACGAGCTCGCCCTTGTAGGTGGCGCGCAGCATGGACGTTGATGATCTTGGGGGCCGATCGCGCGACGCGTTCGCGAGAAGAGCACAAGAAAACCGGCTCAAGCAGGGAACGGCCAATATTTCCCCACCGGGCGCCAACATACCGCTGAGGTGTGTACGGCCCGTTCATAGTCGGCAGCAAGTTGAGTGGAATAATCGAAGTTGCCCGCGAAGCCACCGGGCGGCTCAGCGCGTCCCAACTTCAGCTGCGCGATTTATTGGCAGCGCTAACCTGGATTAGCTTGCGACCGCCTCTCGATCCGGGATGAGGAACATAGCGTTCGGAGCGCAGTTGTTCAGGCGAAGGAGAATGTCCATGAAAACTCCAACCGTCGATGATCCAAGGCCGAAGCGTGATAGTCTGGGTCCAACCGGACCTGCCAAAGTCTCGGATGACAACGCCGATAAATCGGACGACAGCAACAAGGCCCGTTCCGCAGCCGACGGCGATAGCAGCTACGAAAGCGAACTCGAGAATATCCTTGACCGCAAACGTGCGCAGACGCCGGCCAGTTGAACGGCATCGGAGAAGCACATGTCCCTCGGCGCGCATTCGCGGTACTGTCGTTTCCCCGTGAGTGCAGGTGTCCTTTTCGGCATCGGCCTCGGCGGCCTTTTCGATGGCATCGTGCTGCACCAGGTGCTGCAATGGCATCACATGCTGAGTAGCTGGTACCCCGTCAACACCCTCGAGAACCTTGAACTCAATACGTTCTGGGACGGCGTCTTCCACAGCGCGACCTACCTGTTGGTGCTCGCTGCGCTTTTCGTCCTGTGGCGCACCGCCAAGCAGCGGCACTTATATTGGCCCACCAAGACACTGGTCGGCTCCATGCTGCTCGGCTTTGGATTATTCAACACGGTGGAGGGGCTCATCGATCATCACCTCCTCGGTGTGCATCATGTCAACGAGCTCGTGCCCCCCGACAGATGGTTCTACTGGGATGTCGGCTTCATAGTCTGGGGCGTGACCATGATCGTCGCAGGCTGGTGGCTCTTGAGGGCTGGGCAGCGGGAAATCGAAGTGCCAAAGGACGATGTCGCGTGGAAAAACCTGCAATGATCAATGGGCTGATGTGGGGCGCGTTTGCGCTCGCGCTGGTCGTGGCCACCGCACCGGTCTGGCAGCGGGCGGTCTACGGGTTCAATCCGACGCTTGATGATCTGCTGCGCGTCGCGCTCTGCCGAGCAGCAAGGCCATGAGCATCGCGGCGATTCGACTGCGGATTGGCTTGGCGTCGCGCCCGCAAATCAGTTCGCCCGTAAATCTTTTCAAGTTGTTCGTGAATATGCGTGTACGTTCTTTTGGGAGTCCGCACCTGCCTGATCCGGAGCGAATTATCCGGACCCGCGCCGCGAGGGCCTTACTTGAGGAGCGCCCATGAGTGCCGACGCCATCACGCGAGTGGTGCTCGTCGTGGAAGACGAGAAAGTACTGCGGGCGTTCTTAGGCGGCGTGCTCCGGGCCTATGGCTGGAGTGCGCTCGAGGCAGATAGCGGCGAGCATGCTCTTTCGCTGTTGACAGCCAATCATGTCGACATCGTCGTCGCGGACATCGTGCTCGGCGGGGGGATGACCGGCTGGGAAATGGCAGAGACCCTGCGACAAACGTCGCCTGAGGTGCCGGTTCTCTACACCTCTGCCTATGGCTGCGATCCAGCGCGCCAAGTGGCGGGCAGCGTCTTCATCGGCAAGCCATACGAACCATTCTTCATCATCGAGACGTGTCATGATCTCATGGCGTCATCGCAGCTAGATTGAAGTCCGGCAAGCTTGCACCGCATCGGGGTCCTCCTCTCACAAGCGCGAACATCCGTAGTGGCACGCTCCATATCCACTGCGGGGCCTGGGCTTCGGCAGGCTCAAGTCGGCTGCCCGAGGCAAAGCGCACTTAGGTAGAACCGACGAAGGCGTCTCGCACTGGTTCGCCCCGATGTCCGCAAACTCGGCAAAGCGCCATTTCGACAGACCAGCTGTTTCAAGTCCGCGCGACAGTCGCGGGGGTTACTTGTGAATACGAGTGCTGGACACCGCAATGTCCGAACTCATTCGACGAAACCCACATTGGCACGCTCCAGGATATCCAGCAGCGAACTGCAACGCGACGCCGTGGATGGGCGCGCAACAAAAGGCCCCGCGCGTGCGGGGCCTAATCGTTGACTTCGCTGAGTCGCCCTACCTCACCAAGGTTCCCCACTTCGGATCCTTGGCGTCGACGCTATGAATGCCCTTGAGCGAGCCGTCACGATGAGCGTGCACCTCGTAGTACTGGCCATTCTTCTTGCCCAGAACCTCGAAGTGCTTCTTCTTAGCGCGCGGTTCGCCTATGACCTCGTAGCCGCCCTTGGCGACCATGTCCTTTGCCACTTGTGGTGTCAGTTCCGGCCCTTCCGCTTTTTCGGTGCCGGTCAACTTCTGCCACCATGATTTGGCGCCCGGAAGCTCGACCACGGGCTTGTCCGCGACACCCACTTTGAAGGCGTGAATTTCACCGGCATCGGTGAGCTC
>CALRVN010000348.1:0-4275 GCA_943371625.1 Hyphomicrobium sp. CS1GBMeth3 | reverse complement strand
GCCCGCCCTGCACACCCCGCTGATGGCCGTCACCAACGCCATCTCCTCGGTGATCGTTGTCGGCGCGCTTCTCGCCGTCGCGGTCGAGCACGGCGCCGTCGATGGCTTCATGAGCGGCGACACCATCGCCTCGAAGTCCTTCGGCGTGCTGGCGCTCGTCATGGCCTCGATCAACATTTTCGGCGGCTTCCTCGTCACCCAGCGCATGCTCGCCATGTACAAGAAAAAAGACAGCAAGAAATGACCGGAACAGTGCGCGCCCACGGGGGAACAGTGGAATGCTGACGCCCAATCTCGTCGCCGGCCTCTATCTCGGGTCCGGCGTGCTGTTCATCCTCGCCCTGCGCGGCCTCTCGAGCCCCGCTACTTCGCGCCAGGGCAACTACTACGGCATGCTCGGCATGCTGATCGCCATGGTGACGACGCTGGCGGTGGCCAATCCGCAGCTCTCGCTTACTTGGATCCTCGTCGGCGTAGGTCTGACGGTCGGCGGCGTCATCGGCGCGGTAACCGCGCGCCGCATCGCCATGACCGCGATGCCCGAGCTGGTCGCCGCGTTCCACTCGCTCGTCGGCCTCGCCGCCGTGTTCGTCGCCGCCGCCGCGCTCTATGCGCCCTCGGCCTTCGGCATCGGCGAGCCCGGAGCCATCCACGCCGCCAGCCTGATCGAGATGTCGCTCGGCGTCGCCATCGGCGCCATCACCTTCACCGGCTCGGTCATCGCCTTCGCCAAGCTGTCGGGCAAGATGTCCGGCAAGCCGATCATCCTGCCGCTGCGCCACCTCATCAACCTCGCGCTGTTCGTCGGGCTGATCTACCTCATCTACCTGTTCTATCAGTCCGGCGGCAGCCCGCTGCTGTTCTGGGCCATCACGCTGACGGCGATGCTGTTCGGCGTCCTGATCATCATCCCGATCGGCGGCGCCGACATGCCCGTCGTTGTGTCGATGCTCAACTCCTACTCCGGCTGGGCCGCTGCCGGTATCGGCTTCACGCTGTCGAACATCGCGCTCATCATCACCGGCGCGCTCGTCGGCTCCTCGGGCGCCATCCTGTCCTACATCATGTGTAAGGGCATGAACCGCTCCTTCATCTCCGTCATCCTCGGCGGCTTCGGCGGCGAGGTCGCGGGCCCTGCGGGCGGTGGCGAGCAACGACCGGTCAAGCTCGGCTCGGCCGAGGACGCCGCCTACGTGATGAAGAACGCCTCCAAGGTGATCATCGTCCCGGGCTACGGCATGGCCGTCGCCCAGGCGCAGCACGCCCTGCGCGAGATGGGCGACCAGCTCAAGAAGGCCGGCGTCGAAGTAAAGTACGCCATCCACCCCGTCGCCGGCCGCATGCCCGGCCACATGAACGTGCTGCTCGCTGAAGCCAACGTGCCCTACGACGAAGTCTTCGAGCTCGAAGACATCAACTCCGAGATGCCCCAGGCCGATGTAGTCTACGTCATCGGTGCCAATGACGTCGTCAACCCGGCCGCCGAGACCGATAAGACCTCGCCCATCTACGGCATGCCGGTATTGCAGGCGTGGAAGGCCGGCACGGTGCTGTTCAACAAGCGCTCGCTCGCTTCGGGCTACGCCGGCATCGACAATCCGCTCTTCTACAACGACAACACCGTCATGGTGCTGGGCGATGCCAAGAAGATGACGGAAGAGATCGTCAAGGCCCTCGCCCACTGACCGTTGTGGCATCCCGACAATTGTTGCGGGATTCCAATTCTAGGCTGGGGCCTTGGCCAGCCAGGCGCTTTTCGCCGCGCTTTGCCTATGCCAACCTGAGGTGGCACACCCCGCTCAGATTAGCTGGGCGGAGCAAGCGTGCATTTTAGGTCGCTTATATTTTTAGGGACACCACACATGAACACCGGCAAATCTTTCCTGGTACGTTCCATTCTCGCGGCGATCGTGGCTGGCGCCGCGTTAGTTGCATCGTTTGCGGCCGAGGCAACGCCCGGCCCCTACCACTGCCACGTCATCAACGGCCAGGTTATCTGTCACGAGTACTGAGCCGGCCTCTCGACATCAACGAACGCGTCGCGAGGGTCGTCGCTGCTTTTCTGCGATCTCCGCGCGCACCGACCGAGAAACTAATTCAAGAGCGCCGCGAATAAACAGGCAGCCAGCGGAGTCTCCGTATGGCTGCCTTATCATTTGTCCCGACGGAGTTCCTGCATGCGTCTTTTGGTTTGGGTGGCGATCATGGCGTTCGGTGCATCGGCCGCGCAGGCCGCGCCGCGGTTCAAGGCCGTGGCCTTCGACTATTTCGTCCTCTTCAATGCCAACTCGGTCATCCCCAAGGTCGAGAAGGAATTCCCCGGCAAGGGCACCGAATTCACCCTCGCCTGGCGCGCCCGCCAGTTCGACTACGGCTTCCTGCGCTCCATCACCGGGCATCAGGAGGACTTCTTCAAGGTCACCGGCGACGCGCTCGACTACACCGCCGAGGCGATGAAACTGCCGCTGACGCCCGACGTTCGCGCGCGGCTGCTCGAAGCTTACCTCACGCTCGAGCCTTGGCCCGATACGGTCGCCGCGCTGCGCAAGCTGAAGTCGGCCGGCGTGCGCATCATCACCATCGCCAACTTCTCGCCGCTGATGCTGAAATCGAACGCGGACCGCGCCGGTATCACCGACCTGTTCGACGAACTGCTGTCGACCGAGGTGAACCACAGCTACAAGCCGGAGCCGCGCGCCTACGAGCTCGGCATGAAGCGTCTCGGCTTGCCGAAGAACGAGATAGTATTTGCCGCGTTCGGCGGCTGGGATGCCTATGGCGCCAAGACCTTCGGCTATCCAACCTACTGGGTAAACCGCTTCAATCTCCCGACTGAGAAGCTTGGCATCGAGGCCGATGCCACGTCGAACGACATCGCCGGGCTCGTGCGCTTCATCCTGGGCGAAGACTGAGCAGGGCCTTCACCGAAGATCAGCTGCCGTCGGTGTGACCGAGCGAGCGCTCCGGGGCGATGTGATCGCGGACTAGCTGCTTCAGCTCCTTGATGTCGGGGAACCGGCCCTTCTCCTTGCGCGACCAGACCCGCTCGTCGTTGACTTGCACCTCGAAAACGCCGCCGGTCGTATCCGGCGTTAGGATGACGGAGCCGATCTCCTCGGCGAACGTCGCCAGCAGCTCCTGCGCCATCCAGGCGCCCCTCAAGCCCCAGCCGCACAGCCTGCAATAGGTGATTTCGACGGTCGGGCTTTTAGGCATGCTGTCGTTACCCATCCTTAACCGCGGCTCCCCGCCGCGGCAGCCCTGTGGCCGGCCTGCACCGCCGCTCCGGCAGATGCGACGTAGGTGTAACCAAGGTTACAGTTCCGGAACCCCAACCGACCTATGCGGTTTTCACATGATGCTCTAAGCATTGAATAAGTTCTATGAAATTGGCATGGGAGAGCCGTCTTGGATGTTCGTCGGTCAGAGGTCGAAACGACCGAGCACCCGACTGAGAATGCCGTTACCCGGGCTCTCATTCTCGCTGGCCTCAAAGTCAAATGGATACTGGGAGATCTCTACGCCGGCCTCACCCGAACATTGGCACGCCGCCGCCACGACGTGGCCGAGCCTGGCGCCTTTCCCAAGTCGCAGCAATTCTCTGACCTGCCGGCCTATACCTCGATCATCAAGCATCGCGCCGTCGCCGACCGCTTCAACTTCACCGACCCGTTCTACCGTTGCCACGAGCGCAGCCGCGGCGCGCTGACGACGATTGACGGACGCGAGTATGTGAACTTCGCTTCCTACGATTATCTCGGACTGAACGGACATCCGCTTGTTGCCGCGGCCGCCAAGGCCGCCATCGACGAGCACGGCACCTCGGTCTCGGCCAGCCGGATAGTCGCTGGAGAACGCCCGCTGCATCGCCAGCTGGAAGGAGCGATCGCCGACCTCTACGAAACCGTGACGGCGGTAGCCTTCGTCAGCGGGCACGCCACCAACGTGTCGACCATCAGCACCCTGCTCGATTCCGACGACCTCGTCTTCTACGACGAGCTTGCGCACAACAGCCTCCTCACCGGCATCAAGCTCTCGAACGCCAAAGCCTTCCCCTTCCGCCACAACGACCTCGAGCACCTCGAAAACCTGCTGCGTCTCCATCGCCGCACCGGTCGCAACGCCCTCATCATCGTCGAGGGCCTCTATTCGATGGACGGCGACATCGCCGATTTGCCGGCGCTCGTTGCCCTGAAGGAGCACTACGGCGCTTGGCTGATGGTCGACGAGGCGCACGGCCTCGGCGTGCTCGGTGCACACGGCAAGGGTCTGGCT
>CALRVN010000347.1:0-4282 GCA_943371625.1 Hyphomicrobium sp. CS1GBMeth3 | reverse complement strand
GAAGCCGACGAGCAGCTTGCCGCGTCCCAGGTCGAGCACCGGCCGCTTGATCAGGGACGGCTGTGCGATCATCAGCGCGATCGCCCTCTTTTCGTTGAGACCCTGCTTGTCGCTGTCAGGGAGCGCGCGGAACGTCGTGCCAGCGCGATTGAGCAGCGTCTCCCAGCCGACCTTCTTGCTCCACGCCTCAAGCCGCTCGCGCTCGATGCCGGCCTTCTTGTAGTCGTGGAACTCGTACGCGACGTCGTGCGCGTCGAGCCAGGCCCGCGCCTTCTTCATCGTATCGCAGTTCGGTATCCCGTAGATCGTCACTGCCTTCATGACTACCTCGCAACGTAGATGCAAAAGACGGCCGACCAGACACTCGCGGCAACTTGCGTGGGACGCTCTTCAGCGGGATGACGTCTAAGGTGGGCAACGCGGTCCTGACAATCCCACCGTCATCCCGGCGCAGGCCGGGACCCACGCCAGCATCGTTCAGCGCTTCAGATCAATGAACGTGCAACGCTCGTTCCAGGGAGAACTTCTCCCACTCGGTCCTTCCGGTGGCGGCCCCTACTCCCACTCGATCGTCCCCGGCGGCTTCGACGTGATGTCGTAGACGACGCGGTTGATGCCGCGCACCTCGTTGATGATCCGCGTCGCGACCTGCCCGATGAACCCCATGTCGAACGGATAGAAGTCCGCCGTCATGCCGTCGACCGACGTCACGGCCCGCAGCGCGCACACGTAGTCGTACGTGCGTCCGTCACCCATCACGCCGACGGTGCGCACCGGCAGCAGCACCGCGAACGCCTGCCAGATGGCGTCGTAGAGCCCCGCCTTGCGGATCTCATCGAGATAGATCGCATCCGCTTTGCGCAGGATGTCGAGCTTCTCGCGCGTGATCTCGCCCGGAATGCGGATCGCGAGACCCGGCCCCGGGAACGGATGCCGGCCGACGAAGCTTTCCGGCAGCCCTAATTCGCGCCCCAGCGCCCGCACCTCGTCCTTGAAGAGTTCGCGCAACGGCTCGACGAGCTTCATGTTCATGCGCTCGGGCAAACCGCCGACGTTGTGATGCGACTTGATCGTCACCGACGGACCGCCGGTGAACGAAACGCTCTCGATCACGTCGGGGTAGAGCGTGCCTTGAGCCAGGAACTGCGCGGGTGCGGAGTGGGCACCCGAAGCGCCACCAGAAGAGTCGCCGCCGATCTTCGCAGCCTCGGCCTCGAACACGTCGATGAAGTGCTTCCCGATGGTCTTGCGCTTCGTCTCGGGGTCGGACACGCCCTCGAGCGCGTCGAGAAACTGCTTCGAAGCATCCACATGCACCAGCGGAATGTTGTAGTGGACGCGGAACAGCCCCACCACCTGCTCGGCCTCGCCGAGCCGCATCAGACCGTGATCGACGAACACGCACGTCAACTGATCGCCGATCGCCTCGTGGATCAGCACCGCCGCCACCGTGCTGTCGACACCGCCCGACAACCCGCAGATCACGCGGCCCTTGCCGACTTGCCGCTGGATCTTGGCGATCATCTCGCGCCGGTAAGCGGCCATCGTCCAGTCGGACTGCAGGCCCGCGATCTTGTGCACGAAGTTCGACAGCAGCTTCGCACCGTCCGGCGTGTGCACCACCTCGGGGTGGAACTGCGTCGCGTAGAACCGGCGCCCCTCGTCGGCAACAATGGCGAACGGCGCGTTTGCGCTCGTAGCGATGACCGAGAAGCCCTTCGGCAGCTCCGTTACGCGATCGCCGTGGCTCATCCAGACCTGGTGGCTCTCGCCGACCTGCCACACGCCCTCATACAGCGGGCTGGGCTTGTCGACGCTCAGCACCGCGCGGCCGAACTCGCGGTGATGCCCGCTCTCGACCTTACCGCCGAGCTGCTCGGCCATCGTCTGCTGCCCGTAGCAGATGCCGAGGATGGGAATGCCGGCGGTGAAGATGCTCTGTGGTGCCCGCGGGCTCTCCAGCTCCGTCACCGAAGCCGGCCCGCCCGACAGGATGACTGCCTTCGGCTTCAGCTTGGCGAAGGCCGCATCGGCGTTCTGGAAGGGATGTATCTCGCAGTAGACCCCGGCCTCGCGGATGCGGCGAGCGATCAGCTGCGTAACCTGGCTGCCGAAGTCGATGATGAGGACGCTGTCGGTCAAGGATGCCCCTTAAGTTGCGGCAGTTCGCGCGCGCCCGGGACTCGGCCAAAACGCGGCCCGATGGTCGGTCGCGAGATAAGCGGCCCATAGATCACCCGTCACAAAGGGCGTCAAGGCGCCCCATGACGCGTCTCCGACCGCGGCTTCTGCGCCCCGATTTTGGGCCGATTCGAGCGCCGCCCAAAAAAAGTTGTGCTTGCCTGTCGATTTCGGTGTTGGCCGTTCGACGTCCTTGTAGAGCGGGGAGTTCTCCCGGCTCCCGAACACGTACAAAAGAGGAAAAACCCAATGCGATTCATGGTGCTGGTAAAGGCGACGAAGGATTCCGAGGCAGGCGTCATGCCCTCCGAGGATCTGCTGATGGCCATGGGCAAGTTCAACGAGGAAATGCTCAAGGCCGGCGTCATGCTCGACGGCAACGGCCTGCAGCCGAGCTCCAAGGGCGCCCGCGTCCGGTTCTCCGGCGACAAGCGCACCGTCATCGACGGTCCCTTCGCCGAAACCAAGGAGCTGATCGCCGGATATTGGATCCTGCAGACCAAATCGCTCGCCGAGTGCATCGAGTGGATCAAGCGCTGCCCCAACCCGCACATGGTCGATAGCGAGATCGAGATCCGTCAGGTCTTCGAGCTGGAGGACTTCGGCGAGGGCGACGCGATCGAGCAGCATCGTCGTCTCAAGCGCGAGATGGAGGGCTGAATTTCTTTCGACGCGCATGTCGAAACGGCGCCGCGCCGTTCGACGTGACGATAGAGCCGGATGAACCGGCTCGGTTCTGAACAACGGAGAGCCACGATGCGCTTTATGTCGATTGTAAAATCCTCCGAGGACTTTCGCCTCGGCCCGCCGCCCCAATCCCTGATGGATGCAATAGCCAAGCTCGGCGACGAGATGACCAAAGTCGGCACGATGGTCGGCATGGGCGGACTGCTGCCTTCCTCGATGAACGGCTTCCGCGTGCGTCAGTCGAAAGGCAAGTTGAACGTCATCGACGGTCCCTTCACGGAGGCTAAGGAGGTCATCGGCGGTTTCGCCATCTTCGAGGTGACGAGCCGCGAAGAGGCCATGGAGCTGGCCAAGAACTTCATGGAGCTGCACCGCATCCACTGGCCCGAATGGGAAGGCGAGACCGAGGTGCGGCAGATGTTCGAGGGCGAAGGCTGCCCCGACGCTGACACGTTTGCAGCAGCGCCTCAGCCGGCCACGACGGCCTGACCTTGAACGCGTCCGGCAACGATGCTGTGATCGGCAGCTATGACAGCTGCCGATCCCCATCGCGCCATCGAGGCGGTTTTCCGCATCGAGCAGGCAATGCTCATCGCCGGCTTGACGCGCATGGTGCGCGACGTCGGCCTCGCCGAAGAGTTGGCTCAGGATGCGCTCGTCGCCGCGCTGGAGCAGTGGCCGCAGTCCGGCATTCCCAACAAGCCGGGCGCGTGGCTCATGGCCTCGGCCAAGAACCGCGCCATCGACCGCTTCCGCCGCGCCAAGCTCATTGACCGCAAGCACGTCGAGCTGGAAGGTGAGCAGGGGATTTTCGGCGAAGGCGAGATGCCCGACCTCGATGCCGCGCTCGACGACGACATCGGCGACGACCTGCTGCGCCTGATCTTCATCTCCTGCCACCCAGTGCTCGGCAAGGAAGCCCAGGTGGCGCTCACCTTGCGGCTGATCGGCGGTCTCAAGACGGACGAGATCGCCCGCGCATTCCTCGTGCCCGAACCGACGATCGCCCAGCGAATCGTGCGGGCCAAGCGCACGCTGGCCGAAAAGCGCGTGCCCTTCGAAGTGCCGCGCGGCGCCGAGCTGCACGACCGTCTCGCCTCCGTGCTGTCCGTGATCTACCTCATCTTCAACGAAGGCTACGCCGCCACAGCGGGCGACGACTGGATGCGCCCGCAGCTGTGTGAGGAAGCGCTGCGCTTGGGACGCATTCTCGCGCGCCTCGCGCCGGAAGAGTCCGAAGTGCACGGGCTCGTCAGCCTCATGGAGTTGCAGGCCTCGCGCTTTGCCGCGCGCAAAGCACCGGACGGCGAGCCGATCCTGCTGCTCGACCAGAACCGCGCCCGCTGGGATCAGCTCCTCATCCGCCGCGGCCTGGCAGCACTCGACCGCGCGAACGCATTGACGCCTGATGTAG
>CALRVN010000346.1:0-4322 GCA_943371625.1 Hyphomicrobium sp. CS1GBMeth3 | reverse complement strand
GGCAGGGCTTCGACTATGGCCGCGGTTACGGCGACAACAGCTGGCCGCAGGACAACGCGCGCTACCGGACGGTATGCGTTCGCAGCTGTGACGGATTTTATTTTCCGATCGGCGACAATGTCGGACGCGAGCGGCTACACCAGGACGCGCGTGCGTGCCAGGCGCGATGCGATGGCGAGGCGGCGCTGTACTACTATCCGATCAGCGGCGGCAGCGTAGAGACGATGGTCGACATGGGCGGCCGTCCTTACGCGCAGTCGGCGACGGCGTTCCTATATCGCAAGAAGCTGATCGAAGGCTGCTCGTGCAAGCCGGCGCCGTGGTCGGCGGAAACGGCGGCGCGGCATCAGGGCTACAAGGAAGACGACCGGGCGATTGCGGACATGCGGCGGTCGTCGCAGCGCTATGCGGGATCGACGGGGTCGGTGGCGCCGAGCGGCGAGATCGATGCCTACCTGATGCGTGAGGGTGATGGCCCGCAGCAGTCGACGTGGGATGGCGGTGTGCGGCGGTATTAGGGGGGGCGTGTGTTTGCCCCTCGACCGTCATCCCGCTGAAGAGCGGGATCCACGCCAGTGTCCTCAAACGTTTCTGGCGGATGGCGGCACGACGTTGCAGCGAGTAGCAGACCTGCTCGCGTTGGACTTGCGGAAGCTTGCGTGGGTCCCGGCCTGCGCCGGGATGACGTTGAGATGAGGCGAGCGCGTCCGGATTACCAGCCGTAGTCGAGGTCGAGCTCGCTGGCGTATTCGCCGCCGCGAAGATTAAACGTTTCCTCGATGCCGTAGGGGCCGCCGCCGGTCTTCGGCTTGGCCGAGAACAGCACGAAGCGCGAGACGATGAAGGGTTTGGTGCGAAACGCGCCGAGGCGCTGGAGCACGCGGGCGACCTCATCGGGACTGGCATATTTCAAACGCGCGAGCGTGACGTGCGGTTTGAACTGGCGGCTGTCGGGCGCGATGCCGGCAGCGCGGGCGGCGCGATCATTGGCGCGGGCCAAAGCTTCGAGCGGAGCGGAGTCCTCGACGCCGGCCCAGATGGAGCGCGGCTCGTTGCCGCCGAAAACGCCGAGCCCCGCGAGCCGCAGCTCGAAGGCGTCGAGGTCGATCGATTCCAGCCGATCGGAGAATTCCTGCGCCTGTGGTTTCTCGATGTCGCCGACGAAGCGCAGCGTCAGGTGCAGGTTGTCGGGCTCGGTCCAGCGGCCCCCACCGGGCAGCGGCACCTTGAGGCGCGCGATTTCCTCGCGCTGCTCTGGTGGAATTTCGAGGCCGGTGAACAGGCGTGGCATGGCGCTCGACCTCTCGTTTTCGTTTCGGCTCGCTTCGTCTCAGCTCTTCGGCAGCAGGCGCCGCGCCTCGGCCTTGACGATCAGCTCTTCGACCGAGGGCAGGATCTGGCGCACGATCTCGGCGACGCCCTTGTTGTTCGGGTGCATGCCGTCGTCCTGGTTGAGCTTGGAGTTCAGCACGACGCCGTCGAGGAAGAAGGGATAGAACCCGAGCGCGTGCTCCTTGGCGAGTGAGGGGAAGATGGCGTCGAAGTCCGCGGCGTAGGTGTCGCCCCAGTTGGCGGGCGAGCGCATCCCTGCGAGCAGCACCGGGATGGAGCGCTTGGCGAGCTTGGCGAGGATTTTCTCCAGGTTCTGACGCGTCACCTTCGGATCGATGCCGCGCAGAGCGTCATTGGCGCCGAATTCCAGGATCACGGCGTCGGCGTCGTCGCCGACGGCCCAGTCGATGCGCGCAAGTCCGGCGGCGGTGGTGTCGCCGGCGACACCGGCGTTGCTGACAACGACGTTGTGGCCTTTGGCGCGCAGCTCCTTCTGCAGCTGCACCGGGAAGGCCTGGCTCTGGCGCAATCCGTAGCCGGAGGTGAGGCTATCGCCGAAAGCGACGATGCGGATGGGCTTGGCTGTTTCGGCCATGGCGCTCGACATTGCGGCAGCGGCAAAAATCAACAGGGCCCCCAGGACGTTGACGAGCGCGTGCGCGACCACCACCTGTGATGGGGCTAAAACATTGCGTCGCAAAGACATCGGCTCCCTGTTTCTCCCCGACACTGCAATTCCCGCCCCCATGACGTAAAGGCGCCGCCAAGTTCAGACAAGTGTCGGACCCATCGTCCCGACACCGAAGCTTGCCTCAGGGGCCAGAGAATTCACACCAGCCGCAAAGCGCAGAGGGATCGTGACCGAGCCGATTGTCGTTTTGAAGAACCTCCGCCTGACGCTGCCGAGCCGGGCGGGGCCGGTGAACATCCTACGCGATGTCGATCTCACGGCACGCGAGGGGCAATCGCTGGCGATTGTCGGGCCCTCAGGCTCGGGCAAGACGTCGCTGCTGATGGTGATGGCAGGGCTGGAGCGGGCGACGAGCGGGTCGGTGAAGGTCGCGGGGCATGACCTGTCGCGCATGAACGAGGACGAGCTGGCGCTGATGCGCGGCGCCTCAATCGGCATCGTGTTCCAGTCATTCTACCTCGTACCGACGATGACGGCGCTGGAGAACGTGGCGTTGCCACTGGAGTTCGCGGGCACCGCGGATGCCGTCGCGACGGCGCGCGAGCTGCTGCAGGAAGTCGGTCTCAGCCATCGCATGGAGCACTTTCCCGCGCAGCTTTCGGGCGGCGAGCAACAGCGCGTCGCCATCGCGCGGGCTCTGAGCCGGCGGCCGAAGCTCATTCTCGCCGACGAGCCGACCGGAAACCTCGACCGGCGCACGGGCGGCCAGGTGATCGATCTTTTGTTCGGGCTGCAGCGGCGGCGGGCGTCGACGCTGGTTCTCGTGACGCACGACGAGCGGCTGGCAACGGCCTGCGAGCGCACGATCCGCATGGCTGACGGGCGCGTCGAAGCCGACACGGAGGCAGCCCTCACGTGACGGCGACCGATACGCTCAAGTCAGCGCAGTCCGGTGGCGACCGGCGGCTGCCGCTGATCCTCTCCATTGCCGCGCGCGAGCTGCGCGCCGGAATTTCCGGCTTTCGCATCTTCATCGCCTGCGTGGCGCTGGGCGTGATGGTGATCACCGGGGTCGGCGCGGTATCGGACGCGCTGCGCGCGGGCTTCGAGAGCAAGGGTGAAGCAATTCTCGGCGGCGACGTCACGCTGGCGCGGGCGCACGTGCGGGCGGATGAGGAAGAGCGCGCGAAGATCGATGCGCTGGGTCGCGTCAGCGAGACGGGGACGATGCGCACGATGGCGCGGAGTTCCGACAACGGCGATCAGGCGCTGGCGGAGCTGAAGGCCGTCGACGGACAGTATCCGCTGGTTGGCGCGGTCGAGATTGCAGGCGGCATGGCGCTGCAGGAAGCGCTGCGCGCAGGCGCGGTCGTCGATCCGGCGCTGCTCGAGCGGCTGAAGCTGAAGGTCGGAGACCAGATCGGGCTCGGCGGGCTCGAGGTGAAGGTCACCGGCGCGCTGAAGTCGGAGCCGGATGGCATCACGGACCGGCTCACCTACGGGCCTCGCGTGCTGATCTCGCAGGCGACACTCGACAAGACGGGGCTGATCAAGCCCGGCACATTGGTTCGCTGGCGGTATGCGGTGAAGCTCGACGAGGCGCCGCGGAGCGATCAGGACTTCGTGGCGCTGCGCGCGAAGATCGCTTCCGAGCTGCCGGAGTCCGGCTTCAACATTGCCGACAGGCGCGATCCGTCACCGCAGGTGACGCGCACGCTGGAGCGGCTGCGGCAGTTCCTGACGCTGGTCGGCCTGACGTCGTTGTTGGTCGGTGGTGTCGGCATCGCTAATGCCGTGGCGACGTTCATCGACAAGCGGCGCAAGGTGATTGCGACGATGAAGAGCGTCGGCGCAACGAGCCGCATGGTGCTCGGCATCTTCCTTACCGAAGTGATGGCGGTGGCGGCGATCGGCGTCGCCATCGGGCTCGTGCTCGGGACGCTGGCGCCGTACGTGCTCGATGCGCTGTTCGGCGAGCTGCTGCCGATCGCGGCGGAGATGACGGTGACGCCGCTCAGCATCGTGACGGCGCTGATCTACGGCTTCGGCGTGGCGCTGCTGTTTGCGTTGTGGCCGCTCGGGCGTGTCGAGCGTGTGAGCGCGTCGATGCTGTTCCGCGACGAGGTGTCGACTGAGCAGCGGCTGCCGCGGCCGTGGGTGATGCTGACGACACTCGGGATCGCGGCCGCTCTGTTCGGTTTCGCGATGCTGACGTCGGATTCGCAGCGCATCGCGGTCTATTTCAGTCTCGGGCTCGTGGTCGTGTTCGCGGTGTTTTACGCGCTGGGCGAGGCGGTCACATGGCTGGCCCGGCGCACGCCGCGGCCGCGCTACCCGGAGCTGTCGCTGGCGATCGGAA
>CALRVN010000345.1:0-4328 GCA_943371625.1 Hyphomicrobium sp. CS1GBMeth3 | reverse complement strand
TTCCCCAAAACCCGTAAACGGCTCGCGACTGTACCCCAAAGCGCGCAATGAGCCCGCCCGATCCGCCGTTTTCGAGGCGGCTTTGCTCGGCTCGGGCCGGCCCAAGGTGCGGCCATCACAATAGCCGGCCAAGGGGTTAACCGGCGCGCGACGGTTTTTAGCCGTGTCGCCCGTTTTTACTGTCGGACGCCGCAGTGTTGCCGCTTTGCGGCCTCTGGTCATGGCCGGGCAGGGACAGGATCCGCAAAGTGTGGAAATTCATCAAATCGGTTTTCGCGATCCTGGTGATCGGCGGGCTCACCGCCGCAATCATTCATTTCACCACCGGGACCGAACAGGGCGGCCAGCGCAAGGGCCGCTGGGCGCGTGCCGAAGGGCCGGTACCCGTTCTCACCACCTCCGCCAAGCTCGCCGATATCCCCGTTTGGCTGGAAGGCGTTGGTTCGGCAAAGGCGCGCAACACGGTGACAGTGCGTCCGCAAGTCGACGGCAAGATCCTTTCAATCGATTTTAAGGAGGGACAAGACGTCAAGGCCGGCGACGTCATCGCCCAGATCGACCCGGTCACCTTCAAGGCCCAACTCGACCAGGCCGTCGCCAAGAAGGCGCTCGACGAGAGCCAGCTCACCAACGCAAAGCGCGATCTCGAGCGCTACACCCAGCTTTCGGCAAACGTCATCGCCGCCAAGACGGTCGACACCCAGCGCGCGCTCGTGGCCCAGCTCGAGGCCCAGATCAAGTCGGACGACGCGGCGATCGAGAACACCCGCGCCATCCTCGGCTACGCCACCGTCGTCGCCCCGATCAGCGGACGCACCGGCATGCGTATGGTGGACGTGGGCAACCTCGTGCGCGCATCCGACGCTGGCCTCGTCGTCATCACCGAAGTGCAGCCCATCTCCGTGCTCTTCACCTTACCGCAGCAGAACCTCCCCGAGATCAACAAGGCCGTCGCGCAGCGCGCACTGAAGGTCGAGGCCCTGGAGACCGACAGCAAGGACGTGCTCGACTCCGGCGAGCTGCAGGTGATCGACAACCAGGTCGACCAGACCACCGGCACCATTCGCCTCAAGGCCGACTTCCCCAATAAGGACCTGCAGCTCTGGCCCGGCCAGTTCGTCAACGTCCGCCTGCTGCTCGACACGCTCCAGCACGTCGTCGTCATCCCGACCGCCGCGATTCAGCGCGGACCCGAGGGCACGTTCGTCTACACCGTCGGCAGCAATAACAAAGCGTCCGTCCGCCCCGTCACCGTCGGACAGCAGGACGAGAAGGTCGCCGTCGTCAGCAGCGGCCTGAAGGAATCCGAGCTCGTCGTCACCACCGGCTTTGCCCGCCTCCAGGACGGCGCCGATGTGACCATCAGCAAGCCAGAGGGAACCGCGCCCAGCGCGTCCGACAAGCCGCAAGCAGGTGCATCGGCAGACGGCTCAACCGCGTCGATCAACCCCGGCACGCCGGCGGCCATGCAGGGCGACCTGCGCGGCGAGTTCCGCGACCGCAAGCGTGGCGAAGGACACCGTGGCGAGGGCAAGCGTCAACGCCGCGAAGCTGGAAACCCACCCGGCACGACGAAGTGAGCGCCGCCCCCATGAGTGCTGACTGATGAGCGTCTCCGCCCCCTTCATCACACGGCCGATCGCAACCACCCTCCTCGCCGTCGCAACCGTCCTCGGCGGAGCGCTCGGCTACTTCTGGTTGCCCGTTTCCTCGCTGCCCCAGGTCGACTTCCCAACCATCCAGGTGTCGACGCAGCTCCCTGGTGCCAACCCGCAGACCATGTCAACGCTAGTCACCGCCTCGCTCGAGCGCGAGTTCGGCCAGATCCCCGCGCTGTCGACCATGACCTCGACCAGCTCCTACGGGCTGAGCCAGATCACGCTACAGTTCAACCTCGGCCGTGACATCGACGCCGCGGCGCAGGACGTCCAGTCCGCCATCAGCGCCGCCGGCTCGACGCTGCCGCGCAACCTTCCCTATCCGCCGACCTATTCGAAGGTGAACCCCGCCGACGCACCCGTCGTCACGCTCGCCGTCACCTCCGACATCGTCTCCATGCGCGATCTGTCGGACCTTGCCGACACGCTCATCGCTCAACGTCTCTCGACCGTAACCGGCGTCGGCCACGTCTCGGTCGAAGGCGGTATCCGCCCCGCCGTGCGCATCCAGGCGGACATCACGCGCCTCGCGTCCTACGGCCTCTCCATCTCCGATCTCAACAGCGCTATCACGACCGCCAACGTCGCCGGCCCCAAGGGATCGCTCGACGGCACGCACCAGAGCTACACCATCGCCGCCAACGACCAGATCTCCTCTGCCGAGGCGTACCGCGAGGTCGTCGTCGCGTTCCACAACAACGCGCCCGTCCGCCTGAAGGACGTCGCCGAGGTTTCCGAGGGGCTGGAGAATGCGCGCGTTGGCGGCTGGTATCAGGGCTCGCCCGCCGTGATCATTGACGTGCAGCGCCAGCCCGGCGCCAACGTCATCGAGACCGTCGACCGCTTGAAGGCGGAGCTGCCGCGCATCGAGCGCGCCCTGCCGCGAAACGTGAAGCTCACGCTCGTCCACGATCGCACCGACACCATCCGCGCCTCGGTGCACGACGTCCAGTTCACGCTCGTGCTCAGCGTCGGGCTTATCGTCATGGTCGTGCTCGTCTTCCTGCGCTCCATCCGCGCCACCATCATCGCCGGCGTCGCCCTGCCCGTGTCGCTGATCGCCACCTTCGCGGTGATGTATTTCTGCGGCTTCTCGCTCGACAACCTGTCGCTGATGGCGCTCACCATCGGCACCGGCTTCGTCGTCGACGACGCCATCGTCATGATCGAGAACATCGTCCGCCACATCGAGAAGGGGCAGAAGCCGCTACGCGCCGCACTCGATGGCGCCCGCGAGATCGGCTTCACCGTGATCTCGCTCACGCTGTCACTCATCGCGGTGTTCATCCCGCTGCTGTTCATGACCGGTCTCGTCGGCCGCATGTTCCGCGAGTTCGCCCTGACCCTCACCATCGCCGTCGTGGTCTCCGCCATCGTCTCCCTGACGCTGACTCCGATGATGGCGGCAAAGTTGCTCAAGCACCGCCCTGAGGGCCGCGAGAACTTCCTTGCGCGTGCTTTCAACTGGGGCATGGATAGCGTCGTCGCCGGCTACGGTCGCAGCCTCCAATGGGTGCTGCGCCACGAGAAGACCACGCTCCTCGTCGCCATCGCTTCGGTGGTGATCACCGTCGCGCTCTACATCGCCATCCCGAAGGGCTTCCTTCCCGCCCAGGACACCGGACTCATTACCGCGACGCTCGAGGCCGAGCCGCAGGTCTCTTTCACCGAGCTCAGTCGCCTCCAGGCCGAGGTCACAGCCGCGGTGCGCAAAGACCCGGCCATAAGGGGCATCGTCTCCGTCGTCGGCATCGGCCAGCTCAACCCGACCCCGAACGTCTCCCATCTCAAGTTAACGCTGAAGCCGCGCGCCGAGCGCGACGCCTCCATCACCGAGGTCGTCGATCGCCTCGAGCAAGCAGTCTCGGCCATCCCCGGTGTCACGGTCTACTTCCAGCCGGTCCAGGACGTTCAGATCGCCACCAGGACCAGCCGCGCCCAATACCAGTACACGCTGGTCAGCACCGACGCCGCCGAGGTCACCGAATGGGCGCAGAAGCTCGCCGCCGAACTCGCCAAGTCGCCGTCGCTGAGCGAAGTCAACCTCGAAACCCTCAGCACCGGCCTTCGCACCCGCATCGACGTTGATCGCGATGTTGCCGGTCGCCTCGGCGTCACCGTGCAGGCGGTGAGCGACGCGCTCAACGACGCGTTCGGACAGCGGCAGGTTTCGACCATCTACGCCCAGGCGAACCAGTACCGCGTCGTGCTGGAGGCCCTGCCGCGCTACCGCAGCGACCCCTCGCAGCTCAATCGCCTCTACATACCGTCGACCAACGGCACGCAGGTTCCGCTGACGGCCATCGCCAAGATCAATTACACCACAGCGCCCCTCGCCGTCAGCCACCAGGACCAGTTCCCGGCCGAGACCATCAGCTTCAACCTGCAGCCCGACGCTGCCTTGAGCGATGCCGTCTCGATTATCAGTGCCGCCGAGGAAAAGATCGAGATGCCGGCCACCGTCACCGGCAGCTTCTTCGGCGACGCGAGCGAGTTCTCCGCCTCGCTGAAGAGCCAGCCGTGGCTCATCCTCGCGGCCGTCGTCACCATCTACATCGTCCTGGGCGTGCTTTACGAAAGCTTCGTCCACCCGTTCACGATCCTCACCACGCTGCCGTCCGCCGGCATCGGCGCGTTGCTCGCGCTCATGTACACTGGCCTCGACCTCTC
>CALRVN010000344.1:0-4336 GCA_943371625.1 Hyphomicrobium sp. CS1GBMeth3 | reverse complement strand
GCCTGATCGTCGGCGTCGGCGGGCGTACGCCGTCTCCACTGCTCAAGTACGACGACAACGGGCACGAGATCGGTACCTTTGCCGCGCAGGAGGTGCCGCAGGAGAACCGCTCCGGGCCACCGCCGCCCGATGCGGCTTCCCGCCCTGGCTACCATCCCAAGTGGGCGCCGTTCGGCAACGCTGTCGTCAACAACAAGGAGCACATGGCGGTCGTCCGCGAGACGTATTTGAAGCAGCTCGCATCGATGACCGGCCTCTCCTACGCCTATCTCGCCAGCCCGCACGATCTGGTCGAGCCGTTCACGCGCGCCGCTCATCCCCGCGCGCTGACCGTTGCGACCGACATCAGTGCCGCCGCCGGCTCGATCGCGCTGGTCCTGCTCGTTCTGATTTACGTTCTCGGAGCGCTTGATGCGCGCCGCCCTCTCAACCCAACCCGCGTACAAGGAGCCTATTGAATGCGGCTGCCACATCTCATTGTGACGTCTCTCTGCTTCCTCACGCTCGCGCCCTTGGCGCACGCACACGGGCCAACGCCGCAAAAGGTCGAGGAGAGCATCGACATTGCCGCACCGCCGGAAAAGGTGTGGGGCATCGTCAAGGACTTCGGCAACATCGCCGACTGGAACCCCGCCGTGCTGAAGAGCGTCGGCACCGGTGGCAACGAGAACAACGCCACGCGCACGATCACGCTCAAGACGGGCGATCTCGTCGAAGGCCTCGACTACTACAGCGAGAAGGAGATGGACATGCTCTATCGCCTCTCCAAGGAGAAAGTCGACGTACTGCCTGTCAGCTCGTACACGGCGGAGCTGAAGGTCGTGCCGGGTGACGGCGGCGGCAGCAAGGTAACATGGTTGGCGCGCCTCTATCGCGCCGATACCGGCAACGAACCGGCGCCTGACAAGAATGACGCCGCTGCTATCAAGGCAATGAAGGCGTTCTTGTCGGAGGGCCTCAAGGGCCTCAAGGCCAAGGCGGAGGCAAAGTAGCCGGATGCGAGCCGTGCACCGTATCGCCCCCCTCATTGCGTCGCTGGCGGTTGCCGGCAGCGCGCTGGGTGCGGACGGTGCGGCGCGCGTATTCGTCGTCAACCAGGATGCTGCCACCGTAAGCGTGATCGACACCGGCGCCGATGAGGTCGTGGCATCGATTCCGGTCGCGTTTGCACCGGCGGGCATAGTCGCCAGCGGTGACGGGACGAAACTTTACGTCACGCATCCAGAGCGCGGCGAGGTCTCTGTCATCGACGCTGAAACCCGGCAGGTCGATCGCATGCTCGCGGTCGGCGGCACACCCTTCGGCATCGCTATCGGTGGCGACGGCGTTCTGTTCACGAGCGACTGGAACGCCGATACGGTGCGGGCAATCGATCCCGTCTCGGGCAAGCTGCTCCGCACCGTGAAGGTGGGGCACTCGCCGGCCGGCATCGTGGCGACGCCCGGCGGCGCGTTGATCGTCGTCGCCAACCGCGCCAGTGACAGCGTCAGCATCCTCAATGCGGGCTCGCTATCGCTGGTCGCCACGCTTCCCGTTGGGCGCGCGCCCTTCGCACTCGCCGTCGCGCCAGATGCGACGCGCGTCTACGTGGTAAACGTCCAGAGCGCGACTCTATCGGTGATCAGCACCGAGTCGCTTCAGACGGTTGCCAGCGTTGCGGTCGGTCACATGCCTTACGGGGTGGCAACCACCATCGACGGTGCCCGCCTTCTCGTCGCCAGCCAGAGCTCCGGCTCGGTAACCATGCTCGACAGTTACGACTTGCGGGTCTTATCCACCGAGAAGGTCGGACGCTTCCCCGAGGGCGTCGCCGTCGACCCGCAGGGACGCAAAGCATATGTCGCCAACTGGTTCTCCGGCGACGTCTCCGTCGTCGATACCAACACCGGCAAGGAGTTGAAGCGCATTGCAACTGGCGGAGGAGCGCGCATGCTCGCCGTCGTTCGCCGCAAAGACCAGCGCTCATCCAAGGCGCTGGGCGCTCCCGCCGAGGGGCCGCAGCCGTGAGGCGAACGTCGGCGAGGTATGCAGCAGCTGGACTGCTCCTGTGTATCTCCGTCGACGCTGTCCTCGCGCAGCAGGCGTGCACCGAGGATGTCATGATCGTCTTCGACGCTTCCAAGTCCATGGCTGCGTCTTTGCCCGACAACGCCGGTCTACGCCGCATCGATGCCGTCCGCACGGCACTGGCACGCGTGCTGCCGCGCGTCTCCGACAAGCGCCGCATGGGGTTGATCACCTATGGACCGGGCTCTCGTCCGGCCTGTTCCAACGTCGCGCTGGAGCTGCGTCCCCGGATCAACGCCGCGCCCCAGATCATGCGCCGAGTCGAGGCGCTGCGGCCTGATGGACGCACCCCGCTGACGCGTGCCGTCCAACGCGCCGCCGACGTTCTCGACTTCACCAAAAATGCCGGCACGATCGTGCTGATCACGGACGGTGAGGAGACGTGCGGGGGATCTTCCTGCGCGCTGGCCAAGCGCCTGAAGGCCGACGGCGCTCGCACTACCGTGCACGTCATCAGCTATCACATCTCCAGCGCCATCGGTTCTGAGGGCGTATTCCTATCCCGCTGCCTCGCCGACGAGACCGGCGGCATCTACGCCGCGACGGATACTGTCGACGAGGTCGCGACTGCACTCGAGGCCGCGCTGGGCTGCCCTGAGGTCAGCGACGCGAGCGGCGCGCGCTAATCGGTTACGATCCGCTCGGCAGCGACTTGCCGGCGAATTTCGTGCCGTTGCTGTCGGTCGCCCGCACCTCGAGCGCCTCGCCGTCCCCGGCATCGAAGTTGAAGCGGATGTTGGGATCCTCGGAGATCGAGATACCGCCTTCCATGCGCCACACGAGGCTTCCTGCACGCGTCACCTCGATCAGGTCGACATAGCGCGCCGGCGTATACCCGCGCGAAACGATGTCCATCTGCATGCCGGTGAAGTTGGGATGCCGGATCATCACGATCCCCTCCCGCCAGCGGTCGCCATGCGCCGCGTCGGACAGCGTCTTCACCTGGACCTTGCCGAGGGTCGCGAGAGCCTCATCGGCGTCCTTTGATGCCGGCGCCGAGCACCCGCCCGCGCCTCTGACGAACTTCGTCGCCATGTGCAGCTTGCCGTCCGCCGTCTCGAGAATGGCGCGCACCTTGGAGAAGCTGTCGATGCGCACCCGCGTCTGCAGCTTGCGTTCCCCGATGTCGGCCGTCCCCCGGTACGCGTCGCCGAAGCGGAACGTAGCCGCCACCGGTGCCGGGTTGCGGTCGATGACGAGCGTGAGCGACTTCGCCGTGTTCGCGATTTGCGGCGAGAGGTGCACGGCGACGGGCACCAGCGCCGCATCCTCCGCCTGCTCCGGCGCATAGAATGCGAGAGCGCCGTCGTTCTCGGCGATCTCGCGCCCGCCGAATACGCCGGCGTGAATGTCCGGCCATGGGTCATCCCCGGCGTTCGCCGCGGAGAGCAGGGTGGGGAGCACTACCAAAACCAGAGACAGAAGCGAGGAAATGCGCATCGGTGAGCCCTCCGGGAGAACCAATCAGTGCGCTGTTTCTCGCCACGTGTCCCGGGACTTCTTCCCGGTTTCGCCTCAGAGTTTTGGCGGTTCGATCTTCAGTCCGTCACGCAGGCTGAATTTGCCGTCGAACAGGCGCTTGGCAGGATCGGCTTCCGAGGTGACGATGTTGCGGGCAGGTACGCCGAGCGCCTTGTCGATATAGACGGTCTGCACGGTGGGGCCGGCACCCGCGCCCGCCTCGCCGCCGGCTGCGCGCTTCGTGCGGTATCCGGCGTACGTCGTGCCCTCGAAGGCCACGTCGCCCAGGCATTCGAATTGCGACGTATCCTTCGGCGGCTCCGCCACCGTTTCCTTCATCTGCTGCGCGATCTTGGAAGCGAAGTCCGGCGGCACCTCTGCCCAGCCTGCATTAGCTTGATTGCTCCACGCTTTTCCGGAGACGAGGATCATCTCCATTTTCTGCGGGCCATCGGCGCCCATCGACACACTCTGGTGCATGCGGTCGGGCAGCACATAGTCGTTGCTCATCTTCAGCGTGCCCTGCGGATTGGAGATCGTCGTCTCCATGCTGAACGCGCTCGACTTTCGCAGCTTCGCAAAAGCGTCGTTGACCTCCGACGTGCAATCGGCATGTGCGGCAGCTGCCGAGGCTGACAGGGCGGCGAACGCGTAGAGTATCGTGCGCATGACAAACCATTGTTCTGATTGGGACCGGCCGCACGCTGGCACAGCGTGCCAGGACAGTCGTGGCAAATTGGACCAGTCCAATCTGGCAACCCGTTGTGAGTGGCCCAAACGAAGGGCAATTCGCACTGCTGGGGAGGGG
>CALRVN010000343.1:0-4339 GCA_943371625.1 Hyphomicrobium sp. CS1GBMeth3 | reverse complement strand
CACATGGCTTCGTTCTGCACGCCCCCGAAGAGACGCTCTGAATCCGGCTTCAAGATCCACGTCGACGGTGCGCCGTTGATCGGCACGCAAATGCGCCCCTTGTCGTCGATGGAGACGCCCAGCTTCGTCTGCACGCCGGCGAGCGACATCGACACTCCATCCTCACCAACGAGGAACGGCTTCGACGGCAGCTCTGCGAGGATTTTCTCCAGCGCGCTGTCGCTCGGGATCGGCTTCCAGTCGCGCTTGCTCTTCGTGCCGGGCTGGCCGATCGACAGCGCACCAGCCGTGTCGCGGCCCAGCTCCTTGAGGATGCCGATGACGTCCTCGGGAGCCGCACCGAGCTGCAGCCCGATCGCGCGCAGCTGCGAGGACTCCGGCAACAGGTTCGCCGCCCACGGCAGGAACAACCGCGGCGGCACGCGCCTCGGCGCCAAAGGCATCAGCAGCGACACCGGGAAGGCGCCGCGCGTCGACAGCCATTCGGGTGAATAGATGAAGCTCGGCCCGTCCGCGTGCACCGAGACGGTGCCGACCGTCCGGTTCTCATAGAAGACGTCGAGCTCATCCACGCGCGTCGTCCTCGGCTTCGGGCAGGTCGTCGTCGTCGGGAAGGAACGGCGCGTCGTCCTGCCCGCTGTTGACGTTCATGACATCGAACGGCCGAAGTCCGACCGCCGCCGCGACGACCAGCGCGCGCCCGAGCTGGCACGACGCCTTGCCGGCTTCGAGCTCCAGGATGAAGCGGCGCCCGACGCCCGTCGCCAGCGCCAGATCATCCTGGCGCATGCGCAGCGCCTCGCGCCGTTCGCGCACCAGCGCGCCGAAGTGCCTGGCCTGCACGCCGGCAGCCTCCTCGACCTCCGAACGCACGCGCTCGAACGCCTGCGGCGCCTCTTCCAGGCCCGGCTCCGTCTCGGCTTGTCTCGGTTGTCTGGCCATGGGCGTGTCCGGCTGCAAATGTTCCCGTTCGGGAACTTATAGCCGGATTCGCTCCCCAACACCAGCAAATGTTCCCGCTCGGGAACTTATGCGTCTCCAGGCGGCCTTTCAACCCAGAATGTTCCCGATCAGGAACATTAGGTCGGCTGACGGCCTTAAACGCACCCCATGTACCCGTTCGGGAACATCAACTAGCCATTCCGCAGCTTCATCACCAGGATCGAGCCCGCGAGCGCCAGCGTCACCGCGTTGGCGACAACGATGGGCAGGTCCTCGATCATCAGGCCGTAGAGCAGCCAGGCAAACACGCCCGACGTGAAAATCGCGAACATTGCCAATGAGATGTCGTGCGTCGAGTGGCTCCGCCAGGTCTTGATCACCTGCGGCACGAAGGCGACCGTCGTCAGGATACCGGCAATGAGCCCGATGATGGTCTCCATGAGGTCGATCCTTCCAGTCTGAATGCTGTGCAGCCCAACGTGCACGCCTGCACAAAGCATAAGGCGGCGAGGTGGTTGCGCCGGTGGGACCAATTGGCCCGGCTACCGGATGCCGAACTCGGAAAAGCACTGGCGCATGTATTCGCAGCGGTGCGAGCCGGAGAAATGCATGGCATCGCCCTTTGCCGGCGAGATGAACTGGCAGATCTCCTCCACTCCGCCCGGAGACAGCCAGCCCTGACGGCGCCCGCGCTGTACGGCGAAGCAGTCGGCGGTCTCCTCGTCCGGACCGCGGAATTGGTGCCCGCACTCGTGCGAGTAGATCCACAGCTTCACCGGCGTCGTGACACGCGACAGCAGTCGCATGTTCATGATCAGAAAGCCCGGATAGGCGGCGCCGTAATCGTCGAGGTTATTGTCGATGATCGTCGGGCGCGTACCGCAGTACATCGCTATGCCGTCAAGCTTGAACTCGCCCTGTGCGACCAGCGTCGCCTCGCCGTTCGCGTGCGCGATGTACTCTTCCGGGGTCGGGGTCTTGGGATCCTGCGCCATGGCAAGACCTGGCAGCGACAGCAATACAGCAAAGCACCAAGCCAGGGGGCCAATGCCGCGGCGGATGATCATCGGTAAACTCTTGGGATCCCAGCTACCCAGCCCTAAGCATGGCCCCGATCCGCGCCGGTTACAAGCCGCCGTGCGGCTGCATCCCAAAGAGGGTTTCCCGTTGACTTTGACGCGTGTCAGGCCCCGGCCGCGGCCTCGATTCGCGCCATATCGTCGTCGGAGAAGCCGTAGTGGTGGCCGACCTCGTGGATGAGCACGTACGTGATGAGGTCGCCCAGAGTTTCTCCCGAGTCGGCCCACTCGTCGAGCAGCGGCCGCCGGTAGAGGAACACCATGTCCGGCTGCGCCTGGACATCGAGCACGCTCTTCTTGTCCAGGCTGACGCCCTGATAGAGACCGGTGAGGTCGAACGGATCCTCGATGCCGAGAGAGTCCAGCACTTCGTCGGTCGCAAAGTCCTCGACGCGAATGATGAGGTCACCCGCAGGCTTGCGAAACGCGTCCGGCAGGCTCGCCCATGCCTGCTGCGCCAACGCCTCGAACGCGGCGAGGTCGGGAGCGCTCATGTTGTCCCAGTCGGTTTTCTCTTGCATCGCTTGTTTCGCTATCCCGGTTTCTTCGCGACGATGATGGCTTCCTGGAGCGTGAAGGTCAGCGCCCCGTTCTCTTCACGTGGGCGCAAAAACGTCCGCAACAAGATGTCGTTCTGCAGCATCGATGTCAGAACCTGCACCGTCTCCGGCGTGCAGCGCATGCGCTGCGTCCACGGGCCGAAGGCGATGTCCTGGTCGAGCAGTTCCGTGCTCGCAATCGCGAAGCCGGATTTGTTCATAAGCCCGTGCCACTCCGAAACCGACAGAGCGCGTGCATGGCTCGGATCGCGCGTCTTTTCGTAAGTGTTGAAGATGCGCGCCGCGTTGGCCAGCTCTGCCGGCGTCGCCAGCGGCAACATCGATGCATCGGGGCTGACGTTGTCGACGAGAGCGAAAACGCCGCCGGGCCTCAGCACGCGATAGCTCTCGGCGACGAATGCCGCCGGATCGGAGAAATGATGCGCTGCCAGCCTGCACGTCACGAGCTCAAAACTCGCATCCTCGAACGGCAGCTTGCTGGCTTCGGCCTTCGCGGTCTCCACGTTGGTCAGGCCGCGCGAGGTGGCGAGTTTCGCCGTCTCGGCGAGCATCTCATTAGTGATGTCTGACGCGACGACGCTCGCGACCATCGGCGCAAATGCGAGTGCCGTATGTCCGGCGCCCGTCGCGATATCGAGCGCCCGCCAACCCGCCTGCGGCGCCACGGCGGCGATCACGCGCTCGAGGCTTGGGCCGCTCGCGTGCACGGTAGAAGCCGCATAGTCGGCGGCCGCGACACCGAACTGCTTCTGCACCAGCGACTGGTTCATGTCCGCTCCAGTTGAATTTGCTCCGAGGCGGCCGACGCCGCCTGGCGCCGCTCGCCGTACCGGCAGGCGAACTCCTGCCGCACGAACGTCGCGAACTCCTCGGCGATGGCGCTGCGCCCGGTGCGCCTCAGGTGCATGTTGATGCAGAACGGCGGCAACGCCGGCAGCCCATCCGCGCTCTCCAAAACTTGCAGGTCGCTCGGCACCGCCGACAGCAGCATCGGCGCGATCGCCGTGTCGGCATAGATCGTCGCCTTCACCGCGTCGAGCGAGCTTGCCTCGCACACCGGGCGCCAGTCGCGCTTGGCCGCAGCAAGCGCCGCGATCGCCGAAGCGCGGAACGCGCAGTTTGGGCTGCCGAACGAAACCGGCAACGGTGCGCGCAGGTGCGCTTGTCCGCCCGGAACGCCGATCCATACCAGCGGATCACGCAGCAGAAGCTCCGCGCCCTTTGGCGTCGTCGCCAGCGTCGACATTGCGACATCGAGCTCGCCCGCTTCAAGCCGTGCCAGCAGATCGACTGTGATGCCGGATGTAAGCGTCACGTGCACACGCGGCCAGGCGCGGTCGAATCGCTTCAGCACCGGAGGAATGTTCGGCTCGACCACGTCGTGCGGCACGCCCACGCGCAACACGCCCTCATAGTGCGGCTTGCTCATCAGCCCCCATACGGCGTCGTTCATGGTGAGCATCGTCTGCGCGTGCGGCAACAGTCGCTCGCCGTCGGCGGAGGTGCGCAGCGCGCGATTGCTGCGGTCGAACAGCTCGACGCCGAACAACTCCTCGAGTCGCTTCAGCTGCTGGCTCACCGCCGCTTGCGTCAGGCTGAGGAGGCTAGCTGCACGGGTGACACTGCCGGTTTCCACCACCGCCACGAATGCGCGCAGCAGCGCAACGTCGATATTTCTTGAGATGGCGGCCATATAGGGCTCTCATAAGCAACCATGATGGCGCGCATAATAAACATTCGATTTGTTTATGCAAAGCC
>CALRVN010000342.1:0-4344 GCA_943371625.1 Hyphomicrobium sp. CS1GBMeth3 | reverse complement strand
CGGCTGGCGACGCACAGGACGGCGTTTTCGGCCTTCCAGTGTTCGGATAGTGCCAGGGCGATCGGCTCGTCGATCTCGCGCTTGTCCTCCGCGTCCTCCTGCTCGGCTGCCGTTGTCGCCTGATCCGCCTCCGAATCCTCGTCGTCGGGTTTGGCTTCGACCGGGATCACGCGTTTCTTCGGGACCAGATCGTGGTCGGCGAGCGTATCGATGACGATGTCGGCGGTATCGCGAATATCACGCAGGCGATCGGGCTCCAGCGTGCCGCGGTCAGCGTCGACTTGCGCCAGGCGCAGGCCTTCGACAACGACGTCGTCATAGTAGTCGACGAGCGGCTGCTCCTTGATGAACTTCTCGGCCTGCTCGACAGCTTCGGCAGGATCGCCGGCCAACATGCGCTGGTAGAAGCGCTCCGGCGGAGACAGTGGCGGGGTATCGCCGAGCATCACGTTGAGAAATTCCAGGCGCTCAACGTGCCGGCCGAGCACCACAAGCACGACCGTCAGCGGCGTCGCCAGCAGCAGGCCAATCGGTCCCCACAGCAGGGTCCAGAATGCAGCAGCGAGGATGATCGCCAATGGGGACAATCCGGTGCGATGGCCCTGAACCAGGGGTTCGATGACGCTGCCCATGATCGGTTCGGAAATCGCGTACAGCGCAAGCGTCCACAGGAACATGCTCCAGCCGGGGTCGACCGCCGCCGCCAACATCAAGGGACAGGCGGCCGCGATGAAGGAGCCGATGAACGGCACGAAGCGCATGAGCATGGCGAGGACGCCCCACAGCACGGGGCTGGGGACACCGATAATCCACAGGCCCACGCCGACGACGATGCCGAAGGCAGCATTGATGGCCGTCATGCCGAGAAAATACTTGCTGAGCCGACTACCGGCGTCGTCCATCGCGGTCGTCGATCTCTCGAGGTCGTAAGCGCCGAGCAAGCGAATGGCGCGGTCGCGCACGTCCTCGCGCTGCAGGAGCAGGAATAGCACGAACAGCAGCACTGCACCGACGGTTGCTAAGGGCTCCAGCACGACGGCGATGATGCTTTGCAGCTGATCGAGCGGCGTCGGCGCGGGGGTGTGTACTTCGACCGGGATCGGCTGGCGGTTGCCGGCGCCAAGGTTCGGAAGCGGAGTGATTGTCGTGACAGTCGTCGTGCTGGCCGCCGGAGGTGCCTCAAGCTGCTCCTGCAAAGCCTTGAGCGTTTCGCCGGCCTGCTTGATCGCGCCGCCGCTGCCGGCGGTTGCGTCTCGCAGCGCGCCGACCTTCTCCTTCAACGTGACTTGGTAGCGAGGCAGCTCCTGCGCCAGGCTTGCGACCTGCTGCGTAATCAGCGCGCCGATACCGAAGATGATCGCGAAAGCGACCATGACGACGAGCACGACCGAGGCGCCGTTGGGAAGGCCACCGCGCTTCAACACGCGCACTGCGGGCGCCAGAACGAACGACAAGATGACGGCCAGCGCCAGCGGCACGAGCACGACCTGCCCAAGGTAAAGGGCGACGACGATGATGAAGCCCACGATGACCAATTCGGCCGCGGATGGTGGCGCGCCCGGCGCCACGGGCACACCTAAGGGCAAGTGGTCGGCTCGTACATTGGACATGGCAGTCCTCACGCCGCTGTTTGGCGGCACCCCTTCAGGCCAAGCGGTTTATCGCTCAGCGTCTCAACCGGCGGGCCGCTCCCAATCCGAACAGGAACGCCGTCCCCACGACTTGCAGTGCACCGAAGTAGTCGACAGCCTGCTTGGCTTCCTGGTCGACGGCAGCAACAGCATTTGCCGTTGCCGATCCCTGGCCGCGGCTGCTTTTCTCAGCGCGCTCGATCATCCAAGGCATCGTCAAGCTGAAGACACCGAGCAGCGCGCACCCGCCGCCGATGAGTGCCATCGCGCGCAGCGTGCCAAGTTGAGGCTCGAGCACGGTGTAAAGTGCAACGATGGCAAGCACGAAGGCGGCGAGGAGGAACAGAGCGGCGATCGCTACCCAGGTTAGTCGCCGTGACACATTTTCGAGCGCGCTGTGTGTCGCGCGACTGGCAGCGTAAAGTACAGCATCGCCTATCATGTTCCCCTCCCTCCCGATCAGCGTCTGGCGAGCAGCGCGAGCACGAAACCGATGCCGGCGGCGATACCTGCAGCCTGCAGCGGGTTGCGGCGGATGTTGGCTGCGAGCTTGTCGTATTGGTCCTGAGCGAGGGCCTGCGCGCTCTCGACGGTCTCGTTGAACTTGTCCTGTGCCGCATTGGCGACGTCGCGGGCCTGGCGCTCCACGGAGGATGTCACGTTCGCTGCGCGGTTGGGGCTGTACTGATTGCTCATGGATTTACTCCAGTTCTCTGGTTTCGAGGTTAGCGAGACAGGATGAGGCCGAAGACGAAGCCGACGCCGGCTGCGATGAGTGCGGCCTGGCTGGGATTGCGGCGGATGGCTGCTTCGACGTCGCCGACTTTTTCCTTCGCCTTGTCCTGCAGGTCCTCGACACTTGAGCCTAGCTGCTCACTGGCGAGGCGCTTCACGGATTCGGCAAGGCTGGAAATGTCGTCGCGCAGTGCCTGAACGTTGTCTCCGACGTCGGAAGCCGCCGAACGAGAGCTTGGTCCGGAGTCGGGAGCGCGGTTGGTCGACGAGAATTGCATGGCCTTCTCCTCTTTCAGGGTCGGTGCCCCGGGGTGCTGTCCAGAAATCAATGACCTGCGCAAAACGTCGGCAGAGGCAGCAAGTTCCGTGGCTGAGAGGGTACTTTTCATCGAACCGAGCACGAGGAACCGATCATTCAATCAAAACGTTCAAATGCGCACAGATTGGCAGGCCGTCCCTGGCGGACAGGCAGAGGAGTGAGGGTGATGATCAGTCCCGTTAAGGAAGTGACGTCGGCGGCGCAGACCGCGAAAGACACGGCGGAGTCGACGATCGCGGAGATGCGCGACACGGTAACGGCGCTGGCAAAGGAAGTTGCCACGCTCGCTGAACGCCGTACGCGTGCTGTACGCGAAGGTGCAGTCGACGCGGCGGAAACTGGTACCAAGGAACTGCGTCGCGCCATCAGGCGTCAGCCGGCCGTTTCGATGGGTGTCGCAATCGCTGCAGGTGCTGTACTGGCGCTACTCGTCGTCCCGCGTTTTGGGCGCGCCGCTCCGCAGTCGCGCTGGGACCGCTGGGCACCGAATGTGTCGAGCTGGACGCCGAATGTGACGCGCGCGGATCTCTACGATCTTGCCGACAACATTCAGCGGTCGGTTGGCCGCGCGGCTTCAGCGGCAGCCGCTCCTGTTACGCCTGCATTCGAGCGCATGGTCGATGCGCTGTCGCGCGCCGACAGTTCGTCGATGTCGACGATCGTCGACAAGCTGGGCGGCTGGTTCCAGAAGGCGCAGGATGCGGCGAAGGACAAGCTGAAGTAGTTCGGGCGGGTTAGCGCGTTTGCTGAGATTGGGCGTCCGCGGCGACCAACTGGATGTCGCCGGGACGCCATTGTTTTGTGAAGAACGTCTCGAGCGGGCTGTAAAGCCGCAAGATCACGAACCAGCCCCTGCCAGGCGTCGTCTCGATCCAATTTGCAGCCGGCACGTTGGCCGGCTTTGCCGGCGCGAAGTAAACGGTGGTGGTGCCGTCCGCGTTGGAGCGCGCTGCGGGGCTCGGATAATTTTGGCTGCCAGCGCGGGGGAAACGCTGATCCGTCTGCAGCATCGAGCGCGTCTGGTTGTCGTAGAGGGTGAGCGACCAGAACTTCGCTGCGGGTATGCCGGCCGGCAGAACGACCGTGTAGGTCTTGCCGCCGTCGAATGCCTGCCCGGCGCTGTCGTATATTCCGAAGAGATATTGTGAGCCGACTTCGGGAAGCCGCATGACCATTGCGGGTGTCACGCCTGTCGCCATGTAGAAGAACGCCGTGCGCGCATCGAGCGTGCGGGCGCCAGTATAGGGGAAGGGCTTCACGCCCTCCTTGGTGATCTCGGGCGGCGGGCGTGTGAAGTCGTAGCCGCCGACGAACAGCGGGTTGAGCCAGCGTGAGCCCGCGCCGTAGTAGCCGAAGCCTTCTGCCTCGCGTGGCCGTAAACTGATGGTGCGGGCGGTTGCGTTGGCGACAGCCATTGCGTCGGTGAGCATCGTGCGCATGCGGGCGTCTGGATTGAACAGCTTACCCTTCTCGATCCCGATGGCGGCGAATTGGCCGCCGACTTCCGGTTCGAGAGTTTCGGCAGGCTGCTCCTGCACCAGCGCATCAAGCATCTCGTAGTAGGAGAAGTCGTTCGGTGGGATCGTGTTCATCACGAGGCCCGTGCCCTCGGTGAACTTCGGAGCGGTGGGCTGGCTCACCTTCGAAAGCGGTGCCTTG
>CALRVN010000341.1:0-4392 GCA_943371625.1 Hyphomicrobium sp. CS1GBMeth3 | reverse complement strand
CCACCGCCATCGACTTGGTCAGCGTTATGACGGCGCCCTTGGAGCCGTTGTACCAGGTGAGGCCGGGGCGCGGGCGGGCGCCGGCAGTCGAGGCGATGTTGATGATCGAGCCACCACCGCGCTTTTCCAGCTTCGGCACGGCGGCGATGGTCGACAGATAGATCGACTTCACGTTGACGGCGTAGATGCGGTCGAACTCGCCCTCGCTCACTTCCATGAGCGGGCGGTTGCGGTGGGTGATGCCGGCGTTGTTGACGACGATGTCAAGGCCGCCGAACGCCTCGATGGCGGTACGCACCATGGCGTCGACATCGGCCTTCTGCGAAACGTCGGCGCGGACGGAGATCATGCGGTCGCCGAAGCCGGCGGAGAACTCGCGTACGCCCTCGCTGTTGATGTCGGCGGCGACGACGTTGGCGCCTTCGAGCACGAAGCGCTGCGCGATGCCGCGGCCGAAGCCGGAAGCGGCGCCGGTGACGATTGCGACCTTGCCGGAGAGTTTCATACTTGCCCCCTAGCGCCTCCGTATCGGGATCTTGCCTTCAGCGGCCAGACGCGCGGCTTCGGCGCGGTAAGGGCTCGCGCGATAGGTGCCGAGCACTTTCTTCTCGGAGGAGAAGAACGACAGCTCCTCGAGCGCGAGGCGCACCAGCCGGTCGGCCGGGTGGCCCTCGATGTCGGCGTAGAACATGGTGGCGTTGAACGTGCCCTCAAGCTGATAGCTCTCGAGCTTCGTCATGTTCACGCCGTTGGTCGCGAAGCCGCCCAGCGCCTTGTAGAGCGCGGCGGGCACGTTGCGGACGCGGAAGATGAAGGTGGTGACGACGGGGCCTTCGTCGGGCTCGGCGTCGTCGGCATCGGCGGACAGCACGACGAAGCGCGTTGTGTTGTGGGCCTCGTCCTCGATGTCGCCCGCGATGATGTCGAGGCCGTAGATCTCGGCTGCGAGCGAAGAGGCGATGGCGGCGAGCGAGGCGTCCTTGGCCTCCGACACCATGCGCGCGGAGCCGGCGGTGTCGGCCTCAGGCACCGGCTTCAGTCCAAGCTCGATGAGCTTGCGGCGGCACTGGCCGAGCGCCTGGGTGTGACTCAAGACTTGCTTGACGCTATCGAGGCTCGCGCCGGGTATGGCGAGCAGCTGATGGCGCACGCGCAGGAAGTGCTCGCCGACGATGTAGAGATCGGCGTCGGGCAGCAGGTGGTGGATGTCGGCGACGCGGCCGGCCGTGGAGTTGTCGATCGGGATCATAGCGAGCCGCGCCTCGCGCGCTTTCACGGCCTGCAACGCGTCCTCGAAGGTCGCGCAGGCGACGGCTTCCAGATCGGGGTAGGCCTCGCGGCAGGCGAGGTGCGAGTTGGCGCCAGGCTCGCCCTGATAGACGATGCGGTCGGCGGGGGGCTTTGCAGATTTGGTCATCTGAAGCTGGGTGCCTGGTAAGCATTCTGCCTGGGCGGGTGATGCCCCGGGCTTGGATGATCGCGTTCTATCCTTTTGAGGCGACGGACCGCAAGCGGTCCGGCTGGCAGCGCTGGCGGAAGATGCGTTCGGTGTCGCCGCCAACGCGGCCGGTGTTAATATCAAGACGGCAACGACGCGTGCAGTGCAGCGAGCTGAGGGGATGACGATGGCAGTCGGGAGCAGAAGGTCGCCGGCTCGGGGCATGGCGCTTGCCGTTATCTTCGGTGCGGCCTTGGCCTCCGGCGCCATGCACGCCCAGGCGGGGCAGAACGAGGACTGGTGCTTTTCGGACCAGGAGCGGACGCAGGAAGAATCCATTGCCGGCTGCACGGCCGCGATCGAGGGGGGCAAGTTGAGCAAGGACAAGCTCGCCACCGCCTACGCCAACCGGTGCCTGGCGCACACCCAGCGCAAGGAGAGCGATCCGGCTATCGCCGACTGCACGCAGGCCATCTCCCTCGAGCCCGGCAACGCCCTCGCCTACGCGCAACGGGGCGAAGCCTACTGCGCCAAGGGCGACGTCGAGAAGTGCGTCGCCGACTTCGACAAGGCGATGCGGATCGATCCGAGCGATACGTCATTCGTCTTCCTGCGCGGCATGGCACGCGCCGACGCCGGCGATAGCGACGGCGCCATCGGCGATCTCACCAAAGCGATCGAGCAGGACCCGCAGACCGGTGCCGCGTACGTGCGGCGCGGGCGTCTCTATGAGGCCGAGGGTGACAAGGCGCGCGCGGCGGCCGACTACCGGCACGCGCTGGAGATCGATCCCAGCGATGAGGCGGCCAAGAAGCACTTCGGCGGATTCCGGAAGTAACAGACGCGAGGTGAAATGAAAACCTCTTCGCAAACTGTCATCGATCATCCAGCTGAGCACATCAATATCGGCCGGTGGATATCTACGCTGTCCGACCGAGACTATCAGGCATGCTCAGGCGCCCATCGAGCGGCCGATACGTTCCGCGAAGGCGGGACGCTCGGCATGGTCAACGTCGAAAGCGGGGGGCAACCTGCTGGTTCAGCACTATCTCGCGACCAAGCTCGCTGCCGACCACATCGTCATGCATTCGAAGAAAAGCCGTGCGTACGTGATGCACTTGTTTCCGGCCACCGTTGAAGTCATGCGGCACAGACGAAGCCCAGTCGAGGCTCTAAGCGACGCATCGTTTCTCGACCACAGCGGAAAATCGTCGCATCGACGTGGAGGTATATGCTTTACCCACACTTACGGGCCGGCGGCTTCATCCACTATTTCTAGAAATTGCGAAATAGCCATCGAAGGCGGCTGCGAATTAGACGCCAGATAAACATCTCCGATAGAGGTGGTAATTTTCTTTGCTGCAAATCCCGTCAAACATTTATCCCAGTCCCAATTTGGCATTTCCACTTTTGCCGAAGCCGACACTATAACCAAACCAGTTCCACTTCTTTCTTGGCAAAGCAACTTGTAGGCTGACGGCGCGCCCATCCAGCCGATTTTTGGATTACCTAGGCCCCTACCTATGAACTCTTTAACAGAGTAATCAAATATGAGACGGCCGGAGGCGCCCCTGGCCTTCCCAAATTCCTTCGAGCCAACGTGGATATATATGTCTTGCGCTTGAGCGCAACAAGCGCCCATAACGAGCGAAGCAACGGAACAAAAAAATCCGCTCAATCGCATTCCCAATCTGTTGCTGCTCATTATAGCTCTCTGGTTAGAAACAATCACTCGTCAAAAAGGCCGCCACTTTGGCCAAAAATCGATATTGTCGAATCAGCCGCCGTCAGCTCTTTGTCAACTGAAATTACTGCCGCGTAAAAGTCCTGCGATAATAGTTTATCCGCCACAGATGCGGGAACCACCCCGGCAGGGCGCCGCATCGCAAGAGCGGTTTCTAAATTTCTGTAGAGGAACAGGCACCCTTTGGATATCGCCTTAGGTGTCCATTTTTCTTTCCGCGCTTGCATCGCAGCGATGCATTTGCTTTCTATCTCGCCCCGTTTTGAAGTAAATGCTTTGAAGCTTAAGCGGTACTCTTCACTCATGTTCCCATGCGATGCGGCGACGAAGCCAAATTGGGCAAAACAAATATAGCACCACACCATCAAACCCCGAGAAATGCCTCTCATTTAATTCCCCGACATAAATTCTTCGACGCCGCAACGGTTGGCGACAAATGGTGGGATCGAGAAAACACAATGTTATCAAGACGCCGATAGGGCGCCGCCTGCGATTGGCAGGATATACCATATTTACTCGCATCCAGGTGTCAAGCAGCGTCGCATACGGATCCCGCATCTGCGTTCGAATTACCAGCGCCAAGCGCGCAGCTTGGCTCGCGCAAGAGGAGCGATCTCGTGTCGAAATCGCTATATGACATCAAAAAGCACCGGTTGCCGTTGTGCCGTCGACTCTCATTCAGGGTAGGATTTACTGGACGAGCCGGGGGCAATGGCATCGCAGGAGGATGCAGATGTTTTGCCGGACTTCGACCTTTGCGGCGGTGGCCTTCCTTGCAGCATCCGCGTACGCCGCCGAGCCGCCCGCACTCACGCTGTTCGAGAACGTGCGTATTTTCGACGGCAAGAGCGCGTCGCTGAGCGAGAACGGCAATGTTCTCGTGCGCGGCAACACGATCGAAAAGATCTCGAAGGACCCAATTGCCATCGACGGCGGGACGCCTGCTACCACGATAGCCGGCGGCGGGCGCACGCTGATGCCGGGGCTCATCGACGCGCACTGGCACGCGATGCTCGTCCGGCCCACGCCGGCATCGCTGCTTGCGGACGATATCGGCTATCTCAACCTTGTGGCAGGCGCCGAGGCGACCGACACCTTGATGCGCGGGTTCACCACCGTGCGGGACGTGGGCGGGCCGACGTTCGGACTGAAGCGCGCCATCGACGAGGGCCTGGTCGCCGGTCCGCGCATCTATCCGTCCGGCGCCATC
>CALRVN010000340.1:0-4396 GCA_943371625.1 Hyphomicrobium sp. CS1GBMeth3 | reverse complement strand
AGCAAGGACGTGTTCGACGGCTTCACGCGCGCCATTGGCGAGCGCGAGACGCGCGGCGAGCAGGTCGATCAGAGCTTCGTCGGCATCGAGAAGGCGGACATCCTCGAATCGGAAGTGAAGAGCGGCATCGCGTCGATCACGGTGCGGTTCGTCAGCGAGCTTATCTCGGCGACGCGCGACAAGGCGGGTGCGATCATCAACGGCGATCCCCAGCGCATCAAGGAAGTGACGGACATCTGGACGTTCAGCCGTGACGTGTCGACAGCGAAGGCGCGCGCCAATCCGAACTGGCACCTGATCGCTACGCAGTCGCCGGCCTGATCGCCGGGCGCACGCGCGCCGGGGGGCGCGCCGACGGAGAGAATTTCGCCGCGTGCGACGCGGCAGGCAGGGTGAGTTCGAGGGGAAGCACGGGCGACCATGGCAGGCGATCGCGCCCTGGCTGCAGTGTTTCTGCGGGGATTGCCCACCGCTGCCGCCATCGTCTTCGCCGGCGCAGTGCTCGCCGAACCGGCCGTAAAGCCGCCGCAGCAGCCAGGTGCCGGCCAGCCCGCCATGAGCAAGGAAGCTTCGCCAAAACCGCCAGCTGAAAAGCCAGCTCCCAGCGCAACCTCCGATGCGAAGCTGGAAGCCGCCTCCTTTGCCAGCCTGCCCGGCTGGGCCAGCGACGATCACTTGGCGGCGCTCAAAACCTTCCTCAAGTCGTGCGATGCGGTGGCCAAGGCGGCGAGCAAGCCGCCGGGCAAGGCGCTGTCCCAGTGCCGCGTTCCGACCAGCGACCTGGCGGTCGCGTGCCGCGCCGCGCTGGACCTCAAGTCGCTGACGAAGGCTTCGGCGAAAGCGTTCTTTGAGACGCATTTCGTGCCGCACCGGGTCGTGCAGCAGAATCCGAAGGGCCTGCTTACGGGGTACTACGAGCCGGTCATGGAAGGCTCGCGGACTAAAGAGGGCAAGTTCCAGACGCCGATCTACAAGCGGCCCACAGACCTCGTGAATGTCGTCGACGAAGCCGACAGAGCGTCGAAACAGACGGGGTTCACGCACGTCCACAAGACGGCCACGGGCGAAGAGTCACCCTACCCCACGCGAGCGGAGATCGAGCAGGGCGCGCTCGAAGGTAAGGGCCTGGAGCTACTGTACCTGGCGGACGCGGTGGACGTGTTCTTCATGCACATCCAGGGGTCGGGGCGCATCCACCTGACCGACGGCAGCACGGTGCGCATAAGCTACGCGGGCAAGAACGGGTACCCCTACACGTCCATCGGCCGAGACCTGATCGAGAACAACATCCTCCCCGCCAACAAGATGTCGATGCAGGCGCTGGGCAACTGGCTGCGTGAGGACAAGGCGCGCGGGCAGAAGGTCATGTGGCAGAACAAGTCGTTCATCTTCTTCCGCGAGCTGGGCGACGAGGAGGGGCCGGTCGGGGCTATGTCGGTGCCACTGACGCCGGGGCGCAGCCTCGCCGTCGACACCGGGTTCCATACGCTCGGCACGCCGATCTACCTCAGTGTGCCTGAGCTGGCGCATGCGACGCCGAGCGGCAGCTTTAATCGTTTGATGGTGGCGCAGGACGTAGGATCGGCGATCAAGGGGCCGGAGCGGGGGGATATCTACTTCGGCTCGGGCGATAAGGCCGGAAAGGTGGCGGGCGTCACCAAGCACCAGGGCAACTTCTATGTGCTGCTGCCCGTCTCTGCGCCGGCCGAGGGACCACGGATCACGTTCGGCGAGCACCTTAGATGGCACACGACCGTGAAGGGCGCTCAGTGAAGCAGCCGCCGGGCAAGAAGGGATCGGCCCGGCTGACGGCAGAAGAACGCGAGCTGTGGGAGCACACGGCGCGTTCGATCGCCCCGATCAAGGGCAAAAAGGGGCGGGTGCACGCGGCGCAGGAAGACGATCAGCCGCCGGTGCCGCCCGCGAGTGTCTCTCCAGGCTCGGCGCGGCGAGAGGCGTCGAAGGCAACCGAGATCAAGAAACCTACGCCGGACAAGTCTGAGCCGCTGGTGCGTGTGATCAAAGCCGCGCCGGGGCCGGCGCCGCTCAACCTCGAGCGCAAGAAGACGCGCAAGCTGAGCTCGGGGCGGATCGAGATCGACGGACGCATCGACCTGCACGGGATGCGGCAGAGCGAGGCGCATGCGGCCCTGACACGGTTTCTCAGGCGCGGATATTCGACCGGGAAGCGCTGGGTGCTGGTGATCACGGGCAAGGGGGCGCCGCAACGTACGGCGATCGACGAGCGGCCTGAGCGGGAAGGCGAATCGCGCGGGGTGCTCCGTCGCAACGTGCCGCGGTGGCTGGCGGAGCCGGATCTGGCGCCGATCGTCATCGGTTTCACCACGGCGGCGATCAACCATGGCGGCGAAGGCGCGCTGTATGTGCACATCCGCAAGAATCCGAATTCGGACTGACACAAGCTGAGAGAAGCTTTGAGTGCGGCGCGCGTCGCACGAGCTGAGGACCGGCGCTCGCGCCGCGGGCGCCGTCCATGCGAAGCATGGCTTCGCCATGACGCCCGCTGCCGCCTTCGGCCGCCAAGAGTGAGGCCGGCGAAATTCTCGGTTGCCTGTCCCGCGCAAAGAGCGCGTTGCAAGCTGGAACGTCCCGCCTAGCCGCACGTTAGTCCCGCAATCAGTGCGCGTACCAACCGGCGAGACGGCCCATGCGCCTGACATTCCTCAGCATCTTTTCGATGACGGTTGCGACGTTGGGGTCGGCCGTCTTCTTCGTTCAGACCATGGGCGACCCAGCCCGCGTCCAGGTGCCGCGGCTCAGCGGGTACGCGGCTGCGTGGGGAACAGCGCTGGCGTCTGAGAAGCCGTCCGCCGCATCGCGTGCGCCGCTCGACGAGGTCACCATCATCAACGCCAAGCCGCGCTGACGCGCACAACGAAAGCGAATTCTCATGCAAGAAATGACCAAGCTCGCCGTCGAGGATCGGAGCGCGATCATCGGAAGCATCATCGGGTGCACGATATTGTTCGCAGCACTTCTGGCAGCCAAGCTCATGTGGCCGGTGCCAGCGCATCAGAAGCCGATATCGAGCTGCCCGGCACTCGAGCAGGGCCCGACCTGCCGCCCGAGCTAGCGGTTGCTGCACAGCAGGCGTGTATCCGCAGACACACGCGGCATGCCCGCTCGCGGTCGCCGTTGCGTCGGAAATTGCGCGATTCGCGCGAATCAACGAGCGTTGCCTGAACGGTAGTTCTTTTGACCTGCGTCGCCGCATCGTGATCGAGCGTCGCCGTCATTGGAGCCTCCCATGCGAAGCTGCCGCGCTCTCGTACGCACCGCCATTCTCACAACAGCAGCGCTTTGGGTGACCAGCGGAAGCGCGTTTGCTTCGGCGGGCTGCGACGCCGTGAACGCGGGGACGTGGAATATGACCCTGTCCATCGGCGGTGGGGGCTACACGCCGCAGCTCGGTTTCGCCGTCGGAGAAAAACTGCACATCTCGGCCACCCTCATCTCGGGGAGCGGTGGTGTCGACCTCTACGGTTTTAATGGTTCCCTCGCGTCGATCCCGGCACCCGGATCGATAGATTTCACGGTGACCGACCCCAGTGACCTCACGTTGACTGTCGGTCTGGCGGCCGGCTCCGTCTTCGCGGACCAATTCGGCGTGACGGCGACGTGCGATGTCGCGCCCGGTCCGACGCCGCCGACGCCACCTTCACCGTCCAGTTCGGATGCGTCGCAGGCGGTTACGAAGGGTTTCCTCGCCGCGCGCGTCAACGGAATACTCCTGAGCGATCCTTCGACTGTGAGCCTGCTGCGCCGCCAGGGCGCGGGGATGGGCCCGACGCAAACTGCTGCGGGCGCGAATATGACCACCGTCGCGAGCAGCCGCCCATTCGGCAGCGCGATGGGATTGGGTGCAGGTCTCGGCAACGCGATGGGCCTCGGCAACAACACAGCTCTCGGCGACGACGGCCAGGTCGAGATGGGCGATGGCAAGTCGATACAGTTTTCGCAGTCGCTTTCGCAGCTACGCCGTCAGGCGCGCGATGCGCAAATGAAGCAGGATCGCATGGCGCTGGGTGCCGGTGACGGCGGATCGCTACCGCTCGCCTACGACACGACATCGCCGTGGGACATTTGGGTCGAGGGGCGCTACTCCGCCTTCGACGACGACAACGGCAACCTCGCACGCGACGGTCACATCGGTGTGCTCTACGTCGGCGGCGATTATCGGATCGCGCAGAACATGATCGTCGGCGCCTTGGTGCAGTTCGACTGGGCGAAGGACAGCTCCGACTTCCTCTCCTCCAAGGTCGACGGCAACGGCTGGATGATCGGCCCGTACCTGTCGGCGCAGATCCACGACAACATCTATTTCGATCTGCGCGCTGCGTGGGGGCGGTCCAACAACGACCTTGCGATCGAGACG
>CALRVN010000339.1:0-4422 GCA_943371625.1 Hyphomicrobium sp. CS1GBMeth3 | reverse complement strand
CCGCGCCGACTCTGACATCGACGATCGTCTACCTCACCAAGGACTATCGCGAGCCGCCGGCGCTCTCGCTCGTCGACAAAGAGGTCACCGACAAGGGCATCCAGGGCGCGCGCATCGCGCTCGAGGAGGATAATCGCACTGGGCGGCTGCTGGGCCAGCACTTCGATCTTCTCGAAACCCTGCTGCCCGCCGATGCGAGCCCGGTCGAAAAGGCAAAGCAGCTCCTCGGCGAAGGCCAGCGGCTGATCGTGGCCGATCTAGAGGCGGCCGATCTCCTCGCCGTCGCCGACCTGCCCGAGGCACGCGACGCACTCATCTTCGACGTGCGCACCAGCGATGACGATCTGCGTCAGGAGCGGTGCCGCGCCAACATCTTCCATATACCGCCGAACTGGGCGATGCGCGCCGATGCGCTCGCTCAATACCTGCTGTGGAAGCGCTGGCGTCACTGGGTGCTGATCGTGGGCAATTCGCCCGCCGACAAAGGCTACGCCGCCGCGGTACGCCGCGCGGCGACCCGCTTCGGCGCCAAGATCGTCGCCGAGCGCCCCTACGCATTTGAGCCCGGATCGCGTCGCACCGACACTGGCCACCAGCAGATCCAGTCGCAAATGCCCATGCTGACGCAGGGGGTGCCCGACCACGACATCGTCATCGTGGCGGACGAGTCCGACGTCTTCGGCGACTACCTGCTGTTCCGCACGGCCGAGCCGCGCCCGGTCGCCGGGACGCACGGGCTCGTCGCCGTCGCATGGCATCGCGCCTTCGAGGAATACGCCGGCACGCAGATGCAGAACCGCTTCGAGCGCAAGGCGGGACGCATCATGACCGAGCGCGATTACACCGCGTGGCTCGCCGTGCGCATCGTCGGCGAGGGCGTCACGCGCACCAGTAGCAACCAGCCGCAGGTGCTGCGCGACTACATCCTGTCGAGCAAGTTCGAAGTCGCCGGCTTCAAGGGGCAGGGACTGAATTTCCGCCTTTGGGACCTCCAGCTGCGCCAGCCCGTCCTGATAGCTGGCCCGCGCGCACTTGTTTCGATCTCACCGCAGGAGGGCTTCCTGCATCCGAAGTACCTGACCGACACGCTCGGCTTCGATGAGCCTGAGACCAAGTGTCGGCTCCCCGCCAAAGCATCCAAAGGGAACGAGTGATGCGGATACCATGCGCCACGATGGCTCTGACGCTTATTGCCTGCTCGCCGGCGGGCGCGGACACCATCTTCGTCAGCAACGAGAAGGACAACACCGTCACCGTCCTCGACTCCCAATCGCTGAAGGTGATCAAGACGATTCCCGTCGGTAAGCGGCCGCGCGGCATCACCATCACGCCGGACTTCAAGGAAGTGCTCGTCTGCGCGGGCGACGACGACAAGCTCGACGTCATCGATACGGAGAAGCTGGAAGTCGTTCGCCGCATGGGCACCGGGCCGGACCCTGAGCTCCTCGACGTCGATCACAAGGGTGAGCGCATCTACGTCGCCAACGAGGATGACGGCTACGTCACGGTTCTGGAGCGCGCCAACGGCAAGGTGCTGGCGGAGATCGAGGTTGGCGTCGAGCCGGAAGGCATGTCCGTCAGTCCGGACGACAAGATCGTCGCCGCGACCTCGGAAGCCACGAGCATGGCGCACATCATCGACACGTCGACTTTCGAGGTGTTGGCGAACATCCTCGTCGATACGCGCCCGCGCGTTGCAACCTTCACCAAGGACGGAAAGCACGTCTGGGTCTCGGCCGAAGTCGGCGGCACCGTCGCCATCATCGACGCGGCGACCTACAAGATCACAAAGAAGCTGCACTTCGAGATCCCCGGCGTGCGTCCGGAGCTGATCCAGCCCATGGGGATCGAGTTCTCCAAGGACGGCAAGCAAGCGTTCATCGCCATCGGCCGCGCCAATCGCATCGCCGTGGTCGACACCGCGACCCTCGAAACGACCAACTACATCCTCGTCGGCCAGCGCCCTTGGCACATGGCGCTCTCCGGCGACGGCAAGAAGCTCTACACCGCCAACGGGCTGACGAACGACCTCACCGTCATCGACATCCCCACGCTCAAAGCCGAGAAGTCGGTGCCGGTCGGCCGGCTGCCGTGGGGCGTGGCTGTGAAGCCGAATTAGCGAACAGACAGCGCGCCGCCGGAAGCGCGAACGCCGCTTCGCAGTTGCGATTGCGGCGCGCGCGAAAAAACCGCCTACTGCACGAAGACCTTCTTGCCGTCCGGGCCCATGGCCTCGCCGGCCTGCAGGTCGCCGCAGGAATCGCTAATGAAAGTACCCTGCTGCTCGATCACGCGAGCGATGGAGATCGTCTGCGCGTCCTGAACGCCCGACGTGGTCGAGCTGATCTTCACTGAGAAGCTCTTCTGGAAGTCGCCGCTCATCTCGGTGTGGCTCTGGACGTCGCGGCCGTTCATCTTGCAGGTCGCCTCGACCACCACGGTCGATCCGGTGCTCTTCACATCGTACTTCGAGCAGTTTGCTTTGTGCTCCGCGACGCTGGCGAGGGAGGTGTTGCGCTCCATGTCGGCGTCTATGCAGATCGTGAGCGCCTGCTCGTGCTTCTTCCCGCCTTCTTCCATCGTGGTTTTCTGCTCCCACTTGCCGGCTTTGCGCAGCGGAAGCGCTGTCTCGCTGGCCAGCAGCGTGGCGCCAGCGAACGCAAGCAAGGTGATGGAGACGAAGGGGATAAGCGAGCGCGACATTCTATGGCCCCGTGGCAAGATGCACTGGCATCTGCCTTAGGGACGCTTAGGCATCGTCACAAGGGAGTAGTTCCCGATCCGAACCACTCGCGCGAATGTGAAGTCGCGCGAAGGGCGCTGTCTCGTCGAGGCTCAGACGTCGTGCTTGGCGTTGGGCGACGGCTGCAGCGATCCGATCGCCGATCCGCTCCAACGCTCGACGCGCTCGGGCAGAAACAGATAGCTGTGCAGCTTATAGACGAGGCCATCCTGGATAATGGTGTGCTCGCCGGTGTAGATCGCGTTTGCCGGCAAGTAGTAGGCACAGGAGGAAACCTTCAGCCGCTTGTTCACGGCGTTGGCGGCCATCTCCTCGTTCTCTCCGCTCGCCTGCTCGCGCAGGAAGTCGATCGAGTCGTTTTTGGCGTTGCAGAAGAAGCCGCGCACTCGCTCCGGAGAAGCCGCAGGGTCCGCACTCGAGCCTCCCGCGGGGGCCAGGAGCCCGAAGACGCAGACAACCAGCGAGAGCGTCAGCGTGCTCCGCGCAAAGCGTGCAGAAACGTTCAAGAAGCTTGGCACCGTCACCTCCGCAAGAAGTGATCACAAGTGGCTTCCAAAAAACTACGACCAGAATTCCCGGCCGAACATGGACAAACTGCCACGGATGGCAATTTGCTTTGGAAATGTTGCCCTCATGACGCCGGAGTCACGAAAATTGTCCGAAAACGGGAAAAAATCCCCAAATTCACCGGGAATGCAGGGACGCTGCAATCGGTTTGCGGCGGTAACAACCGAGCGCCCATAAGCGTCCGCTCAGGACGTTTGGCATTCGGGAGGCGACTTTGAAGGTACTCGCGGCAGGCTTTGTTGCAGTCGTATTCGCGTCAGTTGCGCCCCTGCATGCGACGGAGCTGCCCAAGCGCAAGCCCGGACACTGGCAAATCACCACCGTTTCCGCCGGCATCGGTATGACTACTGTCGACGCGTGCATCGGTGAGAACGATAGCCTCGCGACGCCAGGGGACAGTGGCGACTGCTCCGAGCCGAAGGTCACGCAGGCCGGTAGCGAAGTCATCGTCGACGTCGTGTGCACCAAGCCGCACGGCAAGCAGATCATGAGCACCGCGTTCGGCGGCGACTTCAACTCGCGCTATCGCGGTGTGATGAAGATGAGCTTCGACCCGCCCGAGGGCTGGAAGAACATGGGCGTCACGATCGACGGCAAGTACATCGGCCCCGAGTGCCCACCCGACACCAAGTCGGCAGGCAAGCCCGCCAAAGCGGGCTGAACCGCGATAACGGCGGCCGTCGCTCTTAAAGCGACGGCTTGCTGACGTTGCTCGGCAGATGCTGGATCGCGATGCGCATCAGTTCCGGCAGCGTGCGAACGCCGAGCTTCACCTTCAGCTGCGCGCTCGTATTGACGACCGTCTTGTAACTGACGTGCAGCTCCTCGGCGATCGCGATGTAGGGCTTTCCTTCCGCGATCAGCGACAGCGTTTGCAATTCACGCAGCGACATCCGGCTCAGCGGGTTGCTGTCACCGCGCGCCTCGCGGAACGCAATCTCCGACGCCAGTTCGTGGTTGAGATATGGCTGGCCGTCGCGAACGCGCTTGAACGCCTTTGCGAACTCCTCCGACGAGGTGTCCTTCAGCAGGTAGCCGTTGGCGCCCACCTCGAGTGCGCGGCTGACGATCATCCTGTCCGAATGCATGCTGAGCACGAGCACGGGTGTGCT
>CALRVN010000338.1:0-4428 GCA_943371625.1 Hyphomicrobium sp. CS1GBMeth3 | reverse complement strand
GACCGCGCTTTCCGATCTGCGCATCATGGCCGAGCAGGCGCGTGCACTCGAACGCGCCGTGACGCGTGCACGCAACGCCCTCGACATCACGATCGACAAGTACCGGATCGGCACCGTCGACTACACCGCCGTCGTGCAGGCGCAGCAGGTGCTGCTGTCCAACGAGGTCACCGCCCTGACCGTGCGGCAGAACCGCTTCCTCGCCAGCGTCACCTTGATCGCAGCCCTCGGCGGAGGCTGGGACACGTCATGGCTTCCGCAAGCAGACGTCCTTCGGGCCTGGCGGACGTGCGCCAGCGTACGCGACACGCTTTTGCGGCCGCTTGAACCCGATATGCCGCCCTGCCTCTAGTCACTCAACGATCGGCGACGGTCGCAGGCTTGGGGTGAGGCTGAGGATTGACCTGCACCGTCGCCGTCATGCCCGCCGACAGAACAACACTGGGCGGGACCTCGTCGATATGGATACGGACCGGAATGCGCTGCGCCAGCCGCACCCAGGTAAAGATCGGGTTCACCGTCGCCAGCCCCTGTCCGTTCGGCTGCGCGTTGGGAACGCTGATGCCCCGCGCAATGCTGTCGACGTGACCGCGCAGGATTTCCGACCGCCCCATCAGCTTGATCAGCGCCTGATCGCCAACGTCGATCTTGCCGATGTTCGTCTCCACGAAATAACCGTCGACCCAGAAAGAATCTTCATCGACGACCGAGATGAGCTTCTCGCCGACGTTCGCGTAGTCACCCAGCTGCGCCAGCAGGTTCGTCACGTAGCCGTTCACCGGCGATACGACGTGCGTGCGCTTCAGGTTCACGCGCGCCTGCTCGAGATTAGCCAGGGCCTGCTGGTGCGTGGCCTGCGCACTGATCCAGCGCGCTTTGAATGTCTCGCGCTCCTCGTTCGAAGTCGCAGCGCGCATCAGCCTGTCCCTGCGCGTCGAATCCGCCTCGGCATTGAGCGCAATGGCCTCCGACTGCTCCACCGCCGCCTCGGCAATCTTCACCGCGATCTCGTAGTTGATGGGGTCGATCACCGCCAGCACGTCACCCTTGCGCACACGCTGGTTGTCGCGCACGGGAAGCTCCACGATCCGTCCCGCCACTTCGGCCGCCTTCGTGACGACGTACACCCGCACAGTGCCGTCGCGCGTCCACGGCGACGCCATGTAGACGTTCCACAGCTCCACGACGAACACCGCGGCGATGGCGACTGCCGTCAGCGTGATGGCGTAGCGCGCGATGTTCGTGATCCAGCCGCCCCGACGCGGCGCCTCGGACGCCTCCGGCGGCAATGGAGCGGCTGGCACCGGAGTTTCACCCGCACCGTCACCTTCTGGTTTGATCTCGGTCTCGGCCATGGCGATCTCAGCTCGCGAGCACAATTGTTATGGACGACAGGACGATGAGGTAGACGGCGAACACGAACAGCGCCGGATGCCACACGTAGTTGAACAGGCCGGCTTTGCTCCCCGCCCGGCGCAGAACCATCGTGATGATCCACGCCACCAGCATCATCACGCTCATCGGCGCGACGTAGACACCCAGGATGTCGATCTCGGTGAAGTTCATGCCGCCACCCCGCGGTCGAAATAGTCGGCGTGCTGGCCGATCGTCTCGGTGATGGCGAGGATGCTCGCGCGCGCTTGCAGCGTCAGCTGCCCGTCGGAGGCCGACATCGGCACGCCCGCGAGACGCCGGTCGAGCGCCGAGAAACTCGCAATCGCCGCCTCACCGCGGCCCGCTGCGAAGCTCGCCAGCGCCGCGTCCAGCTCCGGCGATAGCGATATTCGCTGCGCCAACCCGCGCAGCCGGATAATCTCGCTGCCGACGCGCATCGCCGAGAGAAGCTCGGTTGCGCAGGCGGGCGTCACCTTGTCCGGCAATGCCGCGAGGCGGCTGAACATGCGCTGCTCCCAGTCCTTCACCGAAGGAGACACCGCATCGATCGCAATCGCCCGGACATCGCGAAGCGAAAAATTGAGCAGGCGTCGCACGCGCAGCGCCGGTGCCACCGGCGGCAGCAAGGCGAATGACAGCGACGCCGCAGCGCAGCCTGCGAAGATCGCCAGTGCCGAGTTGTATAATGCGAGCGTGTTGTAGGCGATCTCGTTTTCCGGATCGAGCAGGAACACGAAGACGAACGCCATCACGGTCGACATTCCCGACAATGCAGGACGCTTGATCTGCGCGACGCCAAAGCCGACCGGTACGAGGTAGAGGCCGAAGACAAGGCAGAATGCCACCGGCGTTTCCACCAGCGGCAGCACAGCAAACTTGATCGTCGCCGCGAATGGTATGGCAACGAGGCTGCCGATCGCGAAGCCAATTGCAGCCGCCGGCGCCATGTCCCCTCGCGGCGACAGCAGCATCACCGCGATCGCAACGAACGTCATCGCCAGCACGCCGCTCGGCCATTCAGTAGCAATCCAGAACAGCGCGCCCGCACCGACTGCCAGCATCGCACGCGCGGCATTGACGAAACCCGGCAAGCGGTCCGGGCTGGTCAGCTGAAACGCGCGATCGTCGCGCGGCAGCCGCACCGGAGCATTGACCAACAGGATCAGCCCTGCGAGCACGCTCATCATTCCGTCCAGGAACCGCACCGTCTGATCCGCGAGCAGGCGCTGAGCAGGCGTAACCTCCGGGGATGATACGAGTGCCTGCCGCGCGGCACTGCAAGACGTGCGCAGCCGCGCCGGATCTGCGAGCCAAGTCTCGGGGCCGCCGGACGCGACGCGCAGCTCTACGGGCAAGGTCGCCAGCACCCCATCGGCTTGCCTCTGCGCCTCGTCCGCCGAGCGCACCAGGAAGTGCGAGCCGATCGTGCGCCAGCCGTCCGTCGCCGCGAACAGACCGCACACCGAGCGCTGCAGGAACGGCAGGTTGTATCGCAGCTCGCTCGATTCCCCGATCGCCTGATCCACCGCCGGGTCGAGTGCAACGATCTGCTGCACGAACTGGCGCCGCCGCGTCTGCGCCGCCATCAGGACCGATCTGTCCCTCGCCCGCTGCAGCATGGCGATGAAGCCGGCGGTAATTCCGGACGCGAGGCGCGCCAGCGATTTGGCAAGCTGCCGCCGCGATGCGCCAAGATCAGTCCCGGCGAGTATGAGAGCGGAACTGACAATACCGATGCAGATCTCGGTCGCGCGCGTGACCGCAACCATGAACACCTGCCCATCCGGCCCACCGGTCGCGCCGAGCGTATTGGCAGCGATGATGAGCGGCGTGTAGCCGGCAAGAGCAGCGGCGTAGGACTCAAAATTCTTGAGTTGCGTAGCAAAGTAGGCGCACACCCCGCACCACAGTGCGAGCAACGTAAGGAACGCGCCGCGCTCCTGCGGGAATGCCGCCGTCAGCACCACGATCATGATCGCGCCGATGATGGTTCCGATCATCAGGAACCAGCCCTTGCGCAGTGACGCGCCGAGTTGCGGCTGGCACATGATCGCCGCCGATGTGCCAGCCCAGGACGCGTTGGGAAGCTCTAGGTAATAGGCGACCAGCAATGCCAGGCAGACCGACGCCCAAAGCCTGAAGCCGAAGACGAGCTTCGGCCACGGCCCGCTGAAGATCTCCGCCAGCTCTGCCCTCAGGCCAGACCCTGCGGCTCCCGCGGGTGTCTGGGACTGGGCTTGCGCACCGACACCCATTTCCTAGTTCCGCAATGTCCTCCCGAAATCCGGAGGAACCGATCCAGCCGCCAGCGGCCTTCAGGAAGGATAATGGATGCGGGGTTCTTTTGACGCTGAAGCGGCCCTCGGCATTTTACGTGTTTTGTTTATCGACTGTACGTTCACGCCCCTGTCCTGCGACGGCGCACATGGCGCCGCCGCAGCATCCAACAGAACATCAGCGCCGCGACATCAATCGTCCTGCTTCTTCACCAGCGACAGATCGACCGGGTTGTAGAACAGCTCGAACTTCTTGCCGTCCTTGTCCTTGGCGTAGACCTCGTAGCACGAGCCATCGATCTTCGACTTCGTGACCGAGTAGCCGGCCGCCTTTGCCGCCGCTTCGGCCTCGGCCTGCGGCTTCCACTTGTCCTTGGGCTCTTTGGTGCAATCGTCGAAACCATGGGCGAAGGCCGGACCGGCCAGACCGAGGGCCAGCGCGGCGAACACGATGCGTTTAGCCCGAGCGTCAAACATCTTTGCCTCATTTCATTGAGCGTTGCGAAACCACCCGCACAGATGGGGGCCTCACTTTGGCAGTCGAGTGACCGCGGCAAAATTTCCCGGCGGTCTCCGTACTTGACGAACGGCGCAGATGCAGGTCTCCTCGCCCCGTGAAAACGATGGTCAAAAGACTGCTGGTCGCTGTGCTGTTCGCCGTAGCTATGCTCGGCGGTAGCGAGTTGCCTATTTTGCACGCGCCGCAGTTCGCCGAGGCGCACGCCTTCGTGCACCAGCACATGGACGGTTCCTTCGC
>CALRVN010000337.1:0-4451 GCA_943371625.1 Hyphomicrobium sp. CS1GBMeth3 | reverse complement strand
CATCACCAACCACAACTTCACCGTCCAAGACCGCGGCCAGCGTTATGTCGTGCGCGTCGGCGCCGATATACCGGCGCACGGCGTCGTGCGCACCAACGAACTCGCCGCAAGCCGCGCCGCTTACCTTGCCGGCGTCAGCCCGCGCGTCGTCTATGCCGAGCCGGGCATCCTGGTGCTCGACTTCATCGACGGGCACACGTTCGGCCCGGACGACGTCCGCGATCCCGCCAACCTCCCGCGCATGGCGGAGCTGGTGCGCCGCTGCCATCACGAGATACCCAAGCACCTGCGCGGCCCCGGCTTCATGTTCTGGGTGTTCCACGTACTGCGTGACTACGCCCACACCTTGCGCGCCGGCGACAGCCGCCACCTGCCCTTCGTCCCTGACCTACTAAGGCGCGCGGAGCTGCTCGAAACGGTCGTCGGCCCGATCGACGTGGTCTTCGGTCACAACGACCTGCTCGCCGCCAACTTCATCGACGACGGCAAGCGTCTCTGGCTCGTCGACTGGGACTACGCCGGATTCAATTCGCCTCTGTTCGATCTCGGCGGCCTCGCCTCCAACAGCGAACTGAGTCCCACCGCGACCGATGACCTGCTCGCCCTCTACTTCGGCCGGCAGCCCGACGACGCCCTGCGCCGCCGCGCTGCTGCAATGACTGCCGCCTCGCTGCTGCGCGAGGCGATGTGGAGCATGGTGTCGGAGATCCATTCAGACGTCGCGTTCGACTATGCCGCCTACACCGCCGAAAACTTGCGCCGCTTCGAGGCGGCCTTCAGCGCATTCACGTCCACGGAGAAATCATGAGCGACCTGCCGAAGTCCGCCAAGGTGATCATCGTTGGCGGTGGCATCGTGGGATGCTCTGTGGCCTATCACCTCGCCAAGCTCGGCATGACAGACGTGCTGTTGCTCGAGCGCGGAAAGCTGACGTCGGGCTCCACGTGGCACGCCGCCGGGCTCGTCGGGCAGCTGCGCACCAGCGCCGGCATCACCCAGCTCCTCGGATATTCCGTCGATCTTTACGGCAAGCTCGAGCAGGACACAGGTCTCGCCACCGGCTGGAAGCGTAACGGCGGTCTGCGGCTCGCTTGCTATCCCGAGCGCTGGACCGAAGTGAAGCGCCAGGCGACGACGGCAACGTCATTCGGTCTCGAGATGCACCTGCTGACCCCGGCCGAAGCCAAGGAGCTGTGGCCGCTGATGCAGGTCGACGACGTCGTCGGCGCCGCATTCCTTCCTTCCGATGGCCAAGCCTCGCCCTCCGATATCGCCATGTCCCTTGCCAAGGGCGCGCGCATGGGCGGCGTCACCATCGCCGAGGAGGTCGGCGTCACCGGCATCGAGGTCGAGGGTGGCCGCGTGCGCGCCGTCGTGACCACCAAAGGCCGCATCGCTTGCGACAAGCTCGTCATCTGCGCTGGGCAGTGGTCGCGCGAATTGGGCCGCCTCGCCGGCGTCAACGTCCCGCTCGTCTCGGTGCAGCATCAGTATCTCATCACCGACCGCATCGAAGGCGTGACGTCAAATCTGCCCACGCTGCGCGACCCCGACCGTCTCACCTACTGGAAGGAAGAGGTCGGGGGGCTCGTCATGGGCGGCTATGAGCCCAATCCGCTCCCGTGGGCGGTCGACGGCCTGCCGAGCAATTTCGAGTTCCAGCTGCTCGAGAACGACCTCGCCCATTTCGAGCCGTTGCTCGAGTTGGCCGCCGGCCGCGTCCCTGCGATGGAGAACGCGGGCATCAAGCAGTTCCTCAACGGCCCCGAGAGCTTCACGCCCGACGGCAACTTCATCCTCGGCGAGGCCCCCGAGGTTCGCGGCATCTTTGTCGGCGCCGGCTTCAATGCTTTCGGCATCGCAGCCGGCGGCGGAGCTGGCATGGCGCTGGCCGAATGGGTCGCCAAGGGCGAGCCGCCGTTCGATCTCTGGCCGGTCGACATCCGCCGCTTCGGCCGCAACCACCTCGACACCAGCTGGGTCCGCACCCGCACCCTCGAGGCCTATGCCAAGCACTACGCCATGGCCTGGCCGTTCGAGGAGTATCGCTCCGGCCGCCCGCTCCGCCGCTCCCCGCTTTACGATCGGCTGCAGTCGCAGGGCGCCGCGTTCGGCGAGAAGCTCGGCTGGGAACGCCCCAACTGGTTCGCCGATCTGTCAGCCGGCGAGTTGGCCGCCGACGAATACAGGTACGGGCGGCAGAACTGGTTCGCCGCCGTCGGGCGCGAGCATCAGGCCTGCCGCGAGCGCGTCGTCGTCTTCGACCAGACGTCGTTCGCGAAGTTTCGTCTGCAAGGCCCCGACGCCGAGAAGGCGCTCTCGTTCATCGCCGCCCGCGATGTGTCCCGCGCACCCGGCCACCTCACCTACACGCAGATGCTCAACGCGCGCGGCGGCATCGAATGTGACCTGACCGTCGCCCGCGTCGCCGACGACGACTATTACATCGTCACCGGCACCGGCTTCGCCACGCACGACTTCGATTGGATCGCCCGCTCGATACCCGAAGGCGACGCCGCGCATCTCAACGACGTCACCTCCGCCTACGCCGTCCTCTCCGTCATGGGCCCACGTGCGCGCGATGTGCTGCAGCCTCTGACTGACGCCGACCTGTCGCATGCCGCATTCCCGTTCGCGCGCGTGAAGCGCATCGCAATGGCCGGCGCGCCGGTGCTGGCGTTGCGTGTCACCTACGTCGGCGAGCTGGGATGGGAGCTGCACGTCCCCGTCGAGTTCGCCGTCACGGTCTACGAGGCCATCATGCAGGCAGGCGCCGAGCACGGCATATCCAATGCTGGATATCGCGCCATTGAATCCTTGCGTCTTGAGAAGGGCTATCGCGCCTGGGGCTCCGAGATCGGTCCCGACCACTCTCCGCTCGTTGCCGGCCTCGGCTGGGCGGCGAAGCTTAAATCCGACCAGCCATTCCAGGGCCGCGCGGCGCTCGAAGCCCAGGCGGCAAAGCCGTTGCCCCGCCTCCTCGCCGGCTTCACCACCGACCCGTCTGTCGTTCTGCTCGGCCGCGAGACGATCTATCGCGACGGCAAGCGCGTCGGCTGGCTGGCGAGCGGTGGCTTCGGCTACACCGTCGGCCGCTCCATTGGCTACGGCTATGTGCGCAACCCCGACGGCGTCGATAATGCCTACGTCCTCTCCGGCAACTACGAGCTGGAGGTCGCGACCGAGCGCGTCCCCGCCGAGGTCTTTCTGGCCCCGCTCTATGACCCATCGGGCTCTCGCATCAGGTCATGATGTGCAAGCTTCGCAGCGTCCGAGTTGCCGGCCGCCGCGGACTGGGCTAGCGAGTAGCGCTCCATCCTTCCAATCAATCACAAAACGAGCGCCGACAAATGAAGCTTGTCCGATTTGGCCAGCCTGACAGCGAGAAGCCCGGAATCCTAGATAAGGACGGCAATATCCGCGACATCTCGGCCCACGTTTCAGATTTCATCGGCGCCAACCTCTCGCCTGCTGCGCTCGATAAGCTTCGCGCCATCGATCCCGCGAGCCTTCCACTTGCCCCGGCCGGCGTCCGCATCGGTGCGCCAGTCGCCGGCACGCGCAACTTCATCGCCATCGGCCTCAACTACGCCGACCACGCCAAGGAGACGAGCCAGGAAATCCCGGCCGAGCCGATCCTCTTCAACAAGGCGCCCAACTGCATCGTCGGCCCCAACGACGACATCAAGTACCCCAAAGACTCCCGCCACATGGACTGGGAGGTCGAGATCGCCTTCGTGGTCGGCACGCGCGCCCGCTACGTCGAGGAGAAGGACGCTTTGGCGCACATCGCCGGCTTCTGCATCTGCAACGACGTATCCGAGCGCAAATTTCAGGTGAAGCGCGCCGGTCAGTGGGTGAAGGGCAAGTCGGCCGAGACGTTCGGCCCGCTCGGGCCATTCCTGGCGACGCCCGACGAGATCGCTGACGTGCACAACCTCGCCATGTCGCTCGACGTCAATGGCGACCGGAAGCAGACCGGTTCGACATCGACGATGATCTTCTCGATCCCGTTCCTGCTGTCCTATATCTCGCAGTTCATGGTTTTGGACCCGGGCGACGTCGTGACCACCGGCACGCCGCCGGGCGTGGGTTCGGCGAAGAAGCCGCCGGAATATCTGAAGGCGGGAGACGAGCTGTTGCTGCGCGTCGAAGGCCTCGGCGAGCAGCGCTCCAAGGTCATCCCCTTCCAGCCTTGATCGCTCCCATTGTCATCCCGGCACTTGTTGCCGGGATCCATGGTGCGGCTGGTATTCGAGTTTGCGGATAGATGGATCCCGGGGACGAGCCCCGGGATGACGTTGTTTTGCTGAATGCCGCGAGTCAGCGCCGGCGGCCGGCTCCCCGTCCATGCGAAGCATGGCTCCGCCATGACGGGGGAGTCGCCAGGCGCAACTAATAAGCCTGCTGAACCTTCGCCTTGTGCTGGTCTTGGCGCATCAGTTTGCGCG
>CALRVN010000336.1:0-4463 GCA_943371625.1 Hyphomicrobium sp. CS1GBMeth3 | reverse complement strand
GCCGGTCGGCGGCGGGCATGGCGCAGGGGCGGGGGTAGCGCATGCTCGGTCAGCGCACGCTCGGCTGGTACATCGCCATCAAGTTCCTGACGGCGATACTCGCCGTCTTCCTTTTGTGCTCGGTGCTGATTTTCCTGATCGATTTCGTCGAGTTGCTGCGCCAATCCGGCAAGAACGGAGAGGTCTCGCTGGCGACGCTGGCGATCATCGGGCTGCTGCGGCTACCGGCCTATGCGGAGTTCCTGATCGCGTTCGCGGTGCTTGTCGGATCGATCACTGCACTGCTGCAACTCAGCCGCAAGAGCGAGCTGACCGTCATGCGCGCCGGCGGCATGTCGGTATGGCAGTTCCTACGGCCGGGCATCGTGGTGGCGTTTATGGTCGGGCTGCTGACGGCGACTGTGTTCAACCCTATGGCGGCCGCCGGCCGCACGGCAGCAGAGAACCTATTCGCCGAGGCATTCGGCAAGGAAACCAATCTGTTGCGGTCGAAGTCGGGTTCCACGTGGCTGCGCCAGAACGGCGCCGACGGTCAGTCGGTCATCAGCGCCGGCATGGCGACGAACCGGGGGCTGACGCTGCACGGCGTGTCGGTGTTCGTCTTCGACAGCGAAGGCACCTTCGTCGAGCGCGTCGACGGCAAGCGCGCAGACCTCCACGACGGCTATTGGGAGGTCAAGGAAGCGTGGGTCGTACGCATCGGCCGGGAGCCGGAAAAATTCGATACGTACCTCGTGTCCACATACCTTACACCGGATCGCGTGGCCGACGCGCTGGGAACAGTGTTCTCTGTTTCCTTCTGGGAATTGCCGGCGCTGATCGAAGTGGCTGAAAAGGCTAAACTTTCTGCGAGCCGCCTGCGCATCCAGTATGAAGGTTTGGTGTCAAGGCCATTACTGTGCGCAGCGATGGTCCTTTTAGCTGCCACTGTGTCGTTGCGGTCATTCCGCGGCGGGGGCATCCAGACTATGGTGATCACTGGACTGGTGGGGGGGTTCGGCTTCTTTCTTCTTTCGGAAGTCTCCCGACAAGTCGGTGTGGCTGGGTTGACGCCTCCATGGGCGGCGATCTGGTTGCCCGTGGTCCTCGTCATGGTTGTCTCGGCTACGGTACTGTTGCACCAGGAGGATGGCTGAGTGATGCGTCTTACGCGGACACCGCAAGAGGGTTGCGGATCGTCGCGCGTCACCCGCCAGCGCCGTAAGGCAGCCGGCCGGGTGCGTATGGTCGTGCTTGCGTTGCTAACCGCTTCGCTCGCCTCGGCCTTCGACGCCCAAGCCCAGGATCCGTCAACGTTGGCGCCCAGCGTCCAGCGCCAAAGCGCATTCCCGAAGCAGAGCCTCGTCGGCCCCTCACGCAACATCGACAAGTCGCAGCCGCTGTACCTGCAGGGCGATGAGCTCGTGTACGACACCGGCGGCAACAAGGTGATCGCGCGCGGCAACGTCGAGATCTTCTATAACAACTACATCCTCACTGCTGACCAAGTCGTTTACGACCAGTCGGCCAACACGCTGACGGCCGTCGGCAACGTCGTGCTCAAGGAGCCGAACGGCAACATCGTCCGCGCCGATCGCTACACCCTCACCGATGATTTCCGCGATGGGTTCGTCTCGCAGCTGTCGGTCGTCGCCAGCGACGATACGAGAATCGCCGCCGAATCCGCCCAGCGCCGCGCCGGCAACACTACGGTGTTCAAGAACGGCCGGTTCACGCCTTGCAAAACAACCGATGGCATGCCGCCGCTGTGGTGTTTGAGCGCCGCGACGGTCATCCACGACCAGCAGGCCGCCACCATCACCTACCAGGACGCTCAGTTCGAGCTGTTCGGGGTGCCGATCCTCTATACGCCCTACTTCGAGCACGCCGACCCGTCGGTGAAGCGCAAGTCGGGCTTCTTGATGCCGCAGCCGTCGATCTCCGACACCCTCGGCTACGCCACCACCATCCCGTACTATTTCGCGCTCGCGCCGAACTACGACTTCACCTTCTATCCGATGGTGACCTCGCGGCAGGGCATCCTGTGGCAGGGCGAGTGGCGCCACCGTACGGAGAACGGCCAATACACGATCAGGGGCTCCGGCATCGATCAGGATGCCGGCAGTCTGCCGTCCGACATCCAGAATCGCGAGCAATACGACGGCTGGCGCGGCAGCCTCGACACCAAAGGCCTGTTCAATTTGGGCAGCTGGTGGAAGTTCGGCTGGGATATCACAACGGAAACCGACGACGAGTTCCGCCGCTTCTACAAGCTCGACAACATCCTGCTGACGGACCGGGTCAACAAGATCTTCTTTGCCGGTCAGTCGGATCGTAATTTCCTCGAGCTGGCGGCCTACCAGTTCTCAGACCTGGGCTACACGACGCCGGGCACGACGGAGACGAAGTCGTATGCCCATCCGATCCTCGACTACAATTACGTCTTCGCCGACCCCATCCTCGGCGGCGAGCTGTCGTGGACGACCAACGCGCTGAGCTTCACGAACATCCAGAATCCGACGGATGCATCGCCGTTCGCCGACGGCAACCAGCAGCTGAACCGCGTTGTTACCGAACTAAACTGGCGGCGCCGCCTGACCGACCCGATCGGCATCACTTACACGCCGTTCGCGCAGGTGCGCGGCGACGTCTACCAGATCGAGAACTACGTCAATCCATACGACACGGAGGCGCAGCTCGAGAGCACCTCGCTCGCCCGCGGCTTGGCGCTAGGCGGCGTGACGGTAGCGTATCCGTGGGTGGCGAACGGCGCCGGTGGATCGCATGTCATTGAGCCGATCGGTCAGATCATCGCGCGGCAGGCGTCAATCCAGCAGAACGGGTTGCCAAACGAGGACGCGCAGAGCTTAGTTTTCGACGACACCAACCTGTTCGAGGTCACCAAGTTCTCGGGCTACGACCGGATCGAGACAGGTACGCGCGCCAACGTCGGCTTACAGTATACCTTCCAGTCCAACAGCGGCGGGTATGCACGTGTTCTCGCGGGTGAGAGCTATCATCTCGCCGGCACGAACCCCTACGCCGACCCGGGCGACGATGTGAACGGGAACCCGGTGTTTACGCCCTACAGCGGCCTGCAGAACGATCGCTCGGACTACGTGCTCGGCGCCTACGTCGCGCCGTGGAATTTCCTGAGCCTCATTTCTCAGTCGCGCTTCGAGAAGTCGAGCTTCAACCTGGCGCGCCTTGATGCCGGTGCCCAGGTCGACTTCGGTCCATTGTCGATGAGCGGAATTTACGCGTTCCTCAATACGGACCCGACGAACGGAATCGACAATTCGCAGGAAGACGTCTACGGCCGCTTCAACCTGCGTCTGACGGATCGCTGGTCGATCGGCGCGGCGGTGCGCTACGACATCACGGCCGAGGAGCTGGCTTCCGACATGTTCCAGCTGCGTTACGGCGACGAGTGCTTCGTGCTGACGGCGACCTATACCGACAACTACTACGTCAACCCGAACCTGACCGACGGCCAGACCCTCATGCTGCGCTTCGAGCTGAAGCACCTGGGCGAGTTCGGCTACTCGACGGATGCGCTGAACTTCAACAACTTCAGCGAACAGCAGTCCGCGTCGTCGCAGTAAAGCGGCGTCCCACGGGCGAGTAGGCGGGTGACTGTGGTTGCCTCCACGCTGCCGAACGTGGATTGGGTTAACGGCATTGACGATAGTCAGCCATCGGTCTCAACGAGCCGGCTCGCGTCACGGGTCCGCCAAGGTTTGCGTCAATAAGATGTTGTATTGCCGCTCGGCCTTTTCCGGCTGCACCGATAGGCTATCCAAAGGGCTGCAACGATTTGACTGACGGGTATTGAAAGAACCAAGACCGATGTCCGCCGCCAGACCATACCGGCAACTTTTCCCCGCTGTGACCGCGCAACGTGCGCTCGGCGTCGTTGCCGCGCTCGCATTCGCCGCGACGTTGAATTCCCCGCTCGCCCAGGCGCTGGCGAAGGACAAGCCGAAGCAGGCCACGGGCGCCAAGGCGACGCAGCCCGACAGCGCGGACCGGCCCGTGCAGTCGATCGTGGCGCTGGTCAACGACGAGCCGATCACCGGCTATGAGATCCAGCAGCGCGTGGCGCTCGCGATGCTCGGCGCGCCCGAAATGCAGAAGAAGCTGCAGGCGCGCCTCAAGGCCCCGAACATGAACGACCAGTTCAAGGCCTTCGCCATGAAGAGGCTGCAGGCCAATCCGCCGAAGTCGGAGGCCGAGCAGCAGTCGCGCATCAAGCAGCTGCAGGGCGAGTTCGTCGGCAGCATCAAATCGCAGATCGAAAAAGAGTTCGTGCCGACGGCGCGCAAGTCTGCGCTCGATGAGCTCATCGACGAGCGGCTGAAAATTCAGGAGGCCAAAAAGCTGAGCGTCGTGGCGGCGGACGACGAGGTCGAGCGCATCCTCGCTGGTATGGCCGAGCGCAACAAGATGACAACGGCGCAATTTGCCGAGCACCTAACCAAGAT
>CALRVN010000335.1:0-4464 GCA_943371625.1 Hyphomicrobium sp. CS1GBMeth3 | reverse complement strand
TTGCCGTAGTCGTTGACCGTGAAGCCGAACTTCTTGCAGGCCGCGTCGGCCGGCACCGATAGCGCGGCGACCGCACCAATCAGCGCTGACGCGAAGGCGATTGAAAACTTGGCGCGCATTGCAGTGTCCCCCGTCGGCTCAGACAAATGTCCGATTCCAAAGCCTTATACCGAGGCACCACGCCCCTTGACTAGACTTTGTGCCCGCAAACATGTGCAGGACGAAAATAGCGCAACGGTGGCGGCGCGTTTGCCTCAGTTCATGTAGGGTGAATCGCCGCCGTTACGGCCAATGCCCGAATCGAAGAAGAAGCCGCTGTCGAACGGACCGCCCGGCGACTGCTTGTTGATGCGGGGATCGATATAGCCGCCATAAAGGGCGAAATAGCGCGCGATCTCGGCCGGGCTAGCACCCTGCTCCAGCGCATAGGCGCGGCTCTTAGACCGGCGCGCCGACTTCTTCTGAACCCCTTCGCCCGCATAGGCACCCGGAGCGACGTAGTCGCCAGCCCCGCCGAGGGTGGCAAGCGCCAGGAAGCCCGCCGCAGCGACGATCCCGGTGCAAATGCGAATGAGGCTCATGTCCAGTCCTTGTTGATTCTTACCACCCCGTATGTAGGGCGGAAGGATAACGGAAATTGTCGTTCCTTCGCGCAAAACTGCCGACCCAACAGCTTTTTGCCCGACCGTGTCACCCGGTGACCACGCTGCCGGCCGTACCGGTATTTGCCGGGCGGCCCGCTCCCGAGCGACCCGGTTCCACTATGCCGCCGACCTACGAGCGAATGGTTAACGACCCGACACGATTTGTATCGACCTGAGCCAATCGCAAGGGCCGATCAGCCCGTCTTGCAGATCGTCGACGTGCCGACGCAGTTGTAGCCGAGACCACCCGGCGAGCACTTGAAGGCAGGCGTGCTGACCCGGTAGCCGGGGGTCGAGCCGGTAGCCATGTAGGCCGCCCAGGCACCCCAGTCGAACGATTGCAGGATCGCTTCCTTCGCCTGGAACTTGGCGCCTTCGATGCTCGTGTTGGTGCCTGACGCCGTCTTCTTGAAGCACTTGGCTTCGGCTTCGCCGGCAAAGCCTGCGCAGGCGAGGGTGGCGACCGCAGCGGCCGCACAGATGGACTTCATCATTTTGAGTTCCCCGGACATCATCACATGCAACGCGGGGAGATTGCCGCAGACGCGCGCCATTGCCCATGGCCGAAGCCCGCGCGAACGAAAAAAGCACTGGATCGTTGCCGCGGGGTGACGCCATGCGGGAACGGCCGCATGGCGCAATGGGGCGAGCCGGAGGTCAGGGGGCCTGCAAATTCACCGCTTTCGGGCCCTTGCCACGCTTATCGGGCTCCGTTTCGAAGGAAATGCGCGCGCCTTCGTCGAGATTTGCGATCCCGGCGCGTTCGACCGCGGTCACGTGGACAAAAACGTCCTTTCCGCCATCGTCCGGCTTGATGAAGCCGTAGCCCTTCTGGGAATTGTAGAATTTAATCGTACCGCTCTGGCGCATCGCAAAATCTCCTAACGTGCGCGGTCAATGAAAAAGGCGCGGGCTCAAACGAGGCCGCACCGGGGGCAAGCTCGGGAAACTGGTCGCGAATGCGAGGGGAATATGCGCGGGAGCGGAACATGCGCTGCGCCACAATCTCAAATGCTACGTCGAGTCTCCGCCGGGTACGATCAAATGCCCGAGCGCAGAAATTATCAGGGAAAATAATCGGCGAGGCAAGCGCCTCAAGGGGCCGTTTTAGAGGGTTTTGCGGCCTCGCCGCCAAGGTTTTCGATGCGGAAACCGCCGCCTTTTTCCTGCGCCAGGATTTCCGCCAGCGGCGGCAGTAGGATCTCGAGGTTCGCCGCAAGCGTGAAAGGCGCATTGACGACAAGTAGCCCGGCGCCATTGAGCCGCTCTTCATCGGCCGTATCCCGAATCGTCAGTTCGATGGCCATTGCCTTCGGCAATCCCAGCGCTTCTATCTTCCGCCGGAATGCAGCCACCGGCTGCAGCTGCTTGATCGGATACCACAGCAGATACGTCCCGCCGGTGAAGCGGCGCATCCCCTCTTTCAACGCCTCGACCAGCCGATCGAGCTCCCCCGCCTCCTCGAAGGCCGGATCGACCAGCACCACACCGCGCCGCTCCGGCGGCGGCAGCAGTGCCTTCACCGCCACCCACGCATCGAGCGCCATGACCTTCACCTGGCTGTCCCGCGCGAACAGATGCTTCAGTTCGTCGTGATCTTCCGGATGCAGCTCGTTGACGACCAGGCGATCCTCGTCCCGCATCAGCTCGCGGGCCAGCAGCGGGCTGCCGGGATATCGCGTCAGTCCGCCACCAGGATTGAGCCGCCTCACCACGTCGAGGTACGGCGCCAGCACTCGCCGCGCGTCCTCCGGAAGATCAGCCTCCATGACGCGGCCGATGCCGTCCCGCCATTCGCCCGTCTTTTGCGCCTCCACCGAGCCGAGGTCGTACTCGCCGATGCCGGCGTGCGTGTCGACGATGCGGAACGGCGACGGCTTCTGCTTCATATGCTCGATGACCAGCGCCAGCACCGCGTGCTTGACGACATCGGCAAAGTTTCCGGCGTGATAGGCGTGGCGGTAATTCATGCCGGTGGCATCAGCGACGGGCGCCGCGCTGTCAAGAACCGCTCCCGAGCCGTTCCCGGGCATCCCTAAATTTTCCCCTCACCTGTTCCTCAAGGAACGGCAGGCCACGGCCGCGACTGGCAAAGTCCCTTCATCGAGAGCACGGAAGGCCCAACGCTCCTGACGCGCTCTCTCGGGTTAGCTCCCGTCTCCTCCTGACTTCAAGCCCCGCTCCCCCGCGGGGCTTTTTTTTCGCCGCGAGCGTAACTTTGGCATGTCACCCAGGCGAAAAACTCAACCTTTCTTCTCCCAGCGGCCGGCTGCGCTCTGCTGCCAATAGGTCACCGGGCAACCGGCACCCTTCGCCGCCTTCCACTGCGACCGCGCCACCTGCACGGCGTCCGCGTCGTTGCCGTCGAACATGTAGACGATCCGCACGAAGCCGGAAAACGCCTCGGCCTCCGCGCCGTCGACGAGGAAGCGCACGCCGGCACCGTTCGGCGTCTCGCCCGTCGTCGTCAGGTAGACCGGCTGCTCAGCCGCAAAGCCGTCCTTCGCCGAGCCATGGGCCAGGAAGCTGTCCTCCTTGTAGGTCCACAGCGCCAGATCGATCGCCGCGAGCCGCTCCTGCGAGCCCGACTGGATCACCGCGCGCCAACCGCGCTCCAGCGTTTTCTCGACCAAGCTCGGCAGCACCTTCTCGAGCGTCTGTTGCTCGAGATGGTAGAAAAGTACCTCGGTCGGCATTGCTGAATTTGGCTCTGTCATGCGGGAATTATACCCGCCACACCGCGCGATGCACGTCGCCAATCGCGGGCGAAAATACATGCTGCAGCGCAAGGCCGATTGACCCTTGCGCTGCCCAATTGCCTTACCTATTTATCGACGTCCGGAGCGGCGCCAGACGTGCGGCTGTCGTCCGTGCGGGCGGTGGAGTAAGCGGCATCTTCGGGTTCGCCGCTACTCCCGCCCGCTGAATTACCCTCAGCTCATCAATCGAAGCAGCCGATAGCTCGAGCAGCTCACTTCTTCATGCTGGTCAGGTAGCGCTTGGGCACCTCGCCGGCCGCGATCAGCGCATCGACGCAACGGCGCGACAGAGACCGCCGCGAGGCGAGCATGCAGCTGCGCAGCTCGGGCGTGCCGATCGAGTACTTGGCGCAGAAGCGATAGTAGTCACGCTCGCAAGCCGAGTTCACCCGTGCCGAGTATGCATTCGCCGCCGAGCCACACGCGAGAACAAGCAGGAAAGCCGCACTACCAAAAGCCGCACGAAACACCGGGCGCGCCCGGCCGTCAGAGCAACTGTGCATTGATCCTATTTTCTCTCTTAGAGCTTCCCTCGGGCCATCGCCCGCAAGCCAGCGTCCCCTGCAAGCTTGCGAATCCAAAGTAGCGCACACAACGATTCTAAACCAGTGCAGCGACGCCTCGGATGCGCAAAAACACCATTAGCGCTTATGCTTAGCGAAGGGATTTTCACCCTTGCGTAAGTTGAGGCGCAACGGCACGCCCGGAAGCTTGAAAGCATCGCGCAGGCTGTTGGTGAGATAGCGCACATAGGATGCCGGCATATCGTCTGGGCGCGAACAGAATGCGACGAACGTCGGTGGCCGCGACGACGCCTGTGTGATGTAGCGAATCTTGATGCGACGGCCGCTCACTGCTGGCGGCGAGTGGCGTCCCAGCGCTTCTTCCAGCCACCGGTTCAGCTGCGGTGTCGACACGCGCTTGTTCCAAATGTCGTAGGCTTCGAGCACTGCCTTAGACAGTTTTTCGACGCCACGGCCGCTCAGCGCCGAGAGCGGAACGAGCGCGACGCCGGGCACCTGCGCAAGACGGTACCCTAATGTCTCGCGCATCTCCTTCAG
>CALRVN010000334.1:0-4481 GCA_943371625.1 Hyphomicrobium sp. CS1GBMeth3 | reverse complement strand
TTGCCGTTGAAGTGCCGTTGGTTACCCCTCCTCCGACGCTCCACTTGGTGCAGTGCCTCGTGCGCTGCACCTTTTTTGCGTGCGTCTCACGCGTGGGGGAATGACACCTCGACACGCAGGCCAGGTCCGTTGTCGGACAGCTCTACCGTCGCGCCGTGCAGCTCGGCAATCGCCGAGACGAGGCTGAGCCCGAGGCCGCTGCCCGGCGTCGACCGCTCGCGCTCCAACCTGTAGAGCCGGCGAAAGACATTCTCGTGCTCGTGCTCGGGAATGCCGGGGCCGTTGTCTGCGATGATCGCGACGTATCGCTGGCCGCGGGTTTCGAGGCCGACGTCGATGCGCGTGCCACTGCGGGTATGGCGCACGGCGTTCTCGATGAGGTTGGCGAACAATTGCGTCAGCAGCTCGCGATCGCCGGTGATCTGCGCGGAGCTGCTGACGCCGACGCGGCTCATGAGATTGCTTCCGACCTCCTCGACGACGGGCTCATAGATGTCAGCGACGTCGGCCAGAACCGTCTTGAGATCGAGGCTGCAGAAGCGGGCACGGCGCGCGCCGGCCTCGAGTTGAGTAATGCGCAGCAGCGCCTCGAACGTCTCGACGATGGAGTCGAGTTCGCCGAGCGACTCCTGCACCTGGGCGCGAAACGCGTTGGCGTCGTCGGCGCCGCGTAAGGCAAGTTCCAGCCGGCGTCTAAGCCGTCCGATTGGCTTCTTGAGGTCGTGGGCGATGTCGGAGGAGGCCTGATTGACGCTCTCGATCAGTTTCTGCAGGTGCGCCAGCGTGGCGTTGATCTGCGTCGCGACATTGTCGAGGTCGTCGTGCGATTCAGTGACCGGCACGCGCTCGCCGATCTGTCCCCTGCTCACCTTGGCGAGCGTGGTCGAGAAGACGTCGATCTTCTGTTGCGCGCGGCGGGCCAGGTAGATGGCGGAGCCGATCGCGAGCAGCATGGTTGCCATGAGGCCCCAACCGAGCCCGTGCAGGAGGATGCGCTGCACCTCGCGGATCTCGCGATCACTGCCGCCGACGAGCAGGTGACCCTTCGATACCTTCGTCCACTTGGCGAAGAAGCGGTCGTCGGGGTTGCCCTTGCTGGCAACCATGGGCAGCCAGGCGCGATCGAGTTCGCCCCAGCCCTCGAACAGGGCGACGTTCTGCACATTGCCGGCTTTGACCGTCCCATCGTCGGCGCGAAGCAGGAATATGCTGTCAAAGTCGCGTACAGATTCCGCTTCCTCGGTGACGACGGCGGTGAGGTCCTCGAAGCCCTGCTGACGATCGATGGCCTGAAGGGTGTCGGTGATTTCCTCGACGTGCTGGCGGATGGCGTTGTCCAGCTCGGAGACGAGCGTGATGTAGAGGACGCCGACGAGCGCCACGACGGTCATCGCGAAGAGGATGGCGAAGGCAGCAGCAAGCCGGACCGGCGTGCGCTTCAGAAGATCATGGCTGATCATGCATCGTGTAGCCGGAGCCGCGCACGGTGTGGATCAGCTCGCTGCCGTAGGGGCGGTCGATCTTGGTGCGCAGGCGGGAAATGTGGGTTTCGACCACGCTGGTGCGCGGCTCGAAATGAAAGCTCCACACGCGCTCCAGCAGCATGGTGCGCGTGAGCACGCGGCCCTTGTTGCGCATCAGGACTTCGAGGAGGCGGAACTCACGCGGCTGCAGCTCGATGCTGTCGCCGGCGCGGGTCACGGTGCGGGCAATGAGGTCCATCTCGAGATCGCCGACGCGCAGCACGGTGTCGGTATCTTTGAGGTGTGGGCGGCGGGCGAGTGCGTTGACGCGGGCGAGCAGCTCAGAGAACGCGAACGGTTTCACCAGGTAATCGTCGCCGCCGACGTTCAAGCCATCGACGCGGTCGTCGACGCCGCCCAGCGATGTGAGGAAGATCACCGGCACCTTGTTGCCGACGGCGCGCAGGGCACGCACGAGCGACAAGCCATCGAGACCGGGAAGCATGCGGTCCACGATGAGGACGTCGTAGGCCTCGCCCATCGCCTGCGTAAGGCCGTCGCGGCCATCGGCCAGCGACTCGACGACGTGGCCCTCCTCGTCGAAGCCCTGGGAGATGTAGGCGGACGTCTCGGTATCGTCCTCGACGACTAGAATTCGCATTGCAGATGACCCCGCGCTTCAGAACACCCTAACCGGCCGGGATTTCGCAGAGCTTTCCATCATATTACGGAAAGGTAAGCCCGGCGTGACAAATACGGTCGATCGTCAGCTTGCGTTGGGAGCGACGCGCTCGCGGCATTCGCTCGGCGTCATGCCGAAGGCATCGCGGAAGCGGCGGGTGAAATGGGAGTGATCGGAGAAGCCCCAGGCGTACGCGATCTCACTGATCATGCGGTGGGACTGGAGCGGATCCTCGAGGGCACGGCGGCAGTGTTCGAGGCGCCGCTGCTGGATATAGCGCTCTAACGATGACCCCTCCTCAGCCAGCAGGGCGTTGGCGTAGCGGACGCTGACTCGGCCTGCGGCAGCGGCGAGCGCGGGCGTCAGATTTGGGTTGCAGAGGCGCTTCTCAATCTCCGACTTAACCCGCCGGAGGGCGTGCGCCCTGGCCGTGGATAGCGCCACCTCACCGTTTGCGCCGCCGACCGCCAACGACACGAGGTCGACAACCTGGCTGGCCAGCCGAGGCATCATGCTCTCATCAAGCTGACCTGCGCGCGCATTCAGTGAACGGATGAAATCGACGGCGAGGCCGACTTCCGGCACATCGCCGGAGAGAACGCGCGTTCTGTCGCGATCGCCCAGGCGTCCCTGCAACAGGCGGCGCGGGATGCTGACGTGCAACGAGCTCGTCGCGTCGATGAATTGGAAGGACTGCGCCCTGCTTGCGCTGTGGAGCAGCACGGTGCCGGGCCCAACCATTTGCCTCTGGTCGTCCTGAGTAAAGAGCGACCTGCCCTCAAGACGTATGGTGAACATGTAGCAGTCGATATCGTCACGAAGAGCATCACGCCGCGTTCGCGTCACCTCGCATGGCCCGCAATCGCAGACGGTCAACGCGAGGCCGTCGACAATTTTCGAGCGGAGCTGACCGCTAAAACTTGGGGCTGGCGCCTCAAAGCTGTGCGCGTAGAACGTTTTCGACGCCACATCGACCCAGTAGGCTATGCGATCACGCTCTTCCAGATTATCTGTCGTGAAGTCGACTGACATGATGTCTGCCCGCGGGGTGTTCCGGCACGGTCAATCTATTGTGCCCCCTCGGTCAAGCGCCAGACGGCGACGTGGGGTTTAATCAGTCTACCGAATGTCCCGATCCGGCATCAACACTTCTCCGGCGTGCAGCTTGGGGAACCACACGTAAAGGTTGCTTCGTGGTGAATACGTCGACCCTCCATCTCCTGCATCGCGTCCATCAGTGCGCCAGTGACCTCTTCCAGGAGCACATGGCCGAGATGGACGTCACGTCCACCCAGTACACGGTGCTTGTCGCCGCGGGCGAGCGCGACGGCCTCAGCCAGCAGGACATCATCAATGCGACCGGTATCGACCGGTCCACGGTTTCGCAAGTGGTGCAGCTGCTGATCCGCAAGGGGCTGCTGAAGCGGCGGCGCACCCGTCATGACGCCCGCGCCTATGCGATCACGCTCACTGACGCCGGGCGCAAGGTGCTGAATACCTCCGAACCGATCATCGAGCGGATCGAGCAGTCGCTGATCGATGCACTGCCGGCCACCCGCGCCAGGACGTTCATCTCCAACCTTCGTGCGATCATCACGGCCTTTGAGGCTCCCAAACCCTAGCGCGCGTCGATCGCACCCTTCCTTCGACTGGGCACTACCAACCCGCTGGCGTCGTCACCGATATCGTTGACTCGCGCCGGCGGGTTTATATTGTGCGCCGCACTGCAACACGGGGAGCTCCACCCAGATGGCCGCCAGCCGCACACCTGCCAAGTTTTACGCTCCGCTCGCCATCGGTGCCCCCGAACCATTCCGCGCACTGCCGGTGCGGCTCGAGCGCATGATTCACTTCGTGCCGCCGCACAACGAGAAGATCCGCGCGAAGATCAAGGATATAGCCGGCCAGGTCGATGTCGTTCTCGGAAACCTCGAGGATGCTATCCCTGCCGACCAGAAGCATGCTGCCCGCGCCGGCTTCATCGCCATGGCGCGCGATACCGACTTCGGGTCGACGGGCTTGTGGACGCGTATCAACTGCCTCAACAGCCCTTGGATGCTCGATGACGTGACGGAGATAGTTGCCGCCGTCGGCGACAAGCTCGACGTGATCATGCTGCCTAAGGTCGAGGGCCCGTGGGACATCCACTATCTGGACCAGCTGCTGGCGCAGCTCGAAGCCAAGCATCAGGTCAAGAAGCCGATCCTCATCCATGCCATCCTGGAGACCGCCGAGGGCGTGAACAACATCGAGGCGATCGCAGCCGCATCGCCGCGCATGCACGGCATGAGCTTGGGTCCGGCAGACCTTGCCGCCTCGCGCGGACTGAAGACGAC
>CALRVN010000333.1:0-4525 GCA_943371625.1 Hyphomicrobium sp. CS1GBMeth3 | reverse complement strand
AGCGGTGTTCACAAAGTATGGCGGTACCCTCGGATCCACGGGCGCCGTCTCGCACATGTTCAACCACATCGGCGAGATCACGTTCCCGGCGAAGGCCGGAACGGCTGATGCGGTGCTCGAAGCGGCTATCGACGCCGGCGCCGACGATGTCGTTTCAGATGCCGACGGGCACGTGATCGCGACCTCGTTCGAGAGCCTCGGCACGGTGGCCGGCGCGCTCGAGGAGAAGCTCGGCGCTCCGTCGAGCGTCAAGGCGGTGTGGAAGCCGAACCTATCGACGCAGGTCGACGAGGAGCGAGCCGAGAGCATCATGAAAATGATCGCTGCGCTCGAGGACGACGACGACGTTCAGCACGTCTACGCCAACTTCGAAATCTCCGACGAAGTCCTCAAGAAGCTCACGGCTGCCTAGGAGTGCTCTGATGCGGCTTGCCTCAGCCTGCGCGATAATGATCGCCGGCATTGCCGCGTGGGCGTCACCCGCATCGGCGACCGCCAATTGGGATTATACCTGCAGCGCAGAGGACAAGCGCGTCCGCATCGACGTGTCTCTGGTGGTCAATCAGGGCACCGCGGGCCGCATCAGCGTCACCGAGCTCAATGCGGCTGCGCACCATTCGGCGGCGGACGTCGTCACCTTCGCGCCCGACGACATCGAGCAGTACTGGGTTGCGGACGACGCGTTCCGCATCTCGTTCTCGCGCTATCAGGGCGGCGAGCCCGAGCCGGTGCAGCTCAAGATCGAGACCACGTGCAAGGGGCCTGATTGCAAAGGCACCTTCAGCTACTTCCGGCAGGGCACGACGACGACCGGCGCCATTACCTGTGCCGCGGGCGAGAAGGGCTGAGCGTCAGGCTCGTAGAGCTTCGCGGTCGTGTGCGGGCCGACGCATTTTGTCCCGCTGAGGGGCGAACTCGTTCATCACCAAACGGAACACGGGTGGCGCGAACAGCACGTTGCGGTGGCCGAGACCCTCGAATCCCATCAGGCGTGCACCGGGATGCGCTGCGGCGATGTCCTCGGCGTTGCGAAAGGTCACTTCGTCGTCGTCGCGGCCGTGAACGATGAGCACCGGCTGATCGACGTTGCGGAGCAGCTCGGCGGCAGAGAACGTGTCGACGGGGCGGTGTCCGACGCGCTCGAGATGGCGCTCGTAGGCGCGCTGGGCGGCGGGACCCAGGTTGAGTGCCTTGCCGAAGTTGCGCGTCACTTCGGACAGCTTGTTGGGGCACGAGATGAGCACGAAGCGGCCGATGGGGTGGGCGTGGTCGATCGGCGGGCCGCCCTCGGCGACGAGCAGCGCGACAAAGCCGCCGAACGAGTGCGCCACGACGCCATCGATAGGGCCGTAGTAGTCGCAGACCGAAAGCATCGCGCGGGCGCAGTCGGCGAGATTGGTGCGGCGACCGGGGCTGAGGCCGTGTGCGGGGAAGTCGAACGCGACGACGCGCATGCCCGAGCGGCGCAGGGGCTCAGTGAACGCCGTCATGAACGCCGCTTCGCTGGTCCAGCCGTGCACGAGAACGACGGTGCCGCGGGCTTCGCCGTCCGGCTCGTAGACGTAGGTCTGCACTTCGCCGGCCGGGGTGTCGACGACCTGCCAGCGGGCGTTGCGCAAATGGAAGCGCGCGCGAGCGGTGAGGATGTCGTGGTCGGCGGTGCGATGCTGCGACAGTTCGGGGGTGCAGAAGATGCGGAAGGCGACATCGCCGGCGAGGGCCGGCGGAAGGTCGTCGAGAAATTCGATCGCACGGGGATGCGGACAACGCAGAGCCAAGTTGCGCTTCTCCTGTACCAGTCGGAGCACCGCATAAGCGCTGTACGATGCTCGGCTCGAAATCTCCGGGGGAGGCCCCGTGTCGACCGTGTTGTTGACGGCGACCAGGGATAAATAATTCGAAACCATAAACACCCCGTGAAGTTGCGGCCGAAGATGCGGTGGATCAACGCCATCCGCGCATTAGGGTTGCTGCGGCGCCGCGTCTCGGGACCGTGCCGCAAATCCCTGTCCCGCCGCCGAATTTTCAAGCAGGGGTGCGCCTTAGGCACGCCGGCGAATCGGCTTCGTGTTATGCGTCCCGGTCATGGGAACAGCCTTCACACGCATCATCGGGATCGATCCGGGCCTGCGCCGCACCGGCTGGGGCGTGGTCGACAGCGACGGCGTGCGACTGAGCTATGTCGCAAGCGGCGTGATCACGGCACCGGCCGATATCGATCTGGCTTATCGTTTGCGGGAGCTTTTCGAAGGCATTGCCAGCGTCATCGCTTCGTTCAAGCCGCAGGAGGCGGCGGTCGAGGAGACGTTCGTCAACGACAACGCCCGTTCGACCTTGAAGCTGGGGCAGGCGCGCGGCATGGCGCTGCTGGCGCCTGCGATGGGCGGGCTCGTGGTGGCGGAATACCCGCCGAACCTGATCAAGAAATCGGTCACTGGCGCAGGACACGCGGAAAAGCGCCAGATCGAGGCCATGATCGGGTTCCTGCTGCCTAAGGCGCGGGTAGAAAGTGCGGACGAAGCAGATGCGCTTGCAATCGCTATCTGCCATGCCAACCATCGGCAGGCGCGCTCGAGGCTGGCGGCATTGGCCGTCAGATAGCCGGCAGGCGGGCACTTCGTTGCTGCCCACTGCTCAGGGGGAAAAATGATCGGCAAGCTCAGAGGGAAGGTCGACGTCGTCGGCGAGAGCTTCCTTATCGTCGATGTCGGCGGCGTCGGCTACGAGGTGCAGGCTTCGTCGCGCACGCTGCGCAACCTGAAGCCGGGCGAGGATGTGTCGCTCACCATCGACACGCATGTGCGGGAAGACGCGATCCGTCTGTTCGGGTTCGACAGCGAGGTCGAGCGTTCGTGGTTTCGCACGCTACAGAACGTGCAGGGCGTGGGTTCCAAGGTGGCGCTGGGGCTGCTCGGGACGCTGTCGCCGCAGGATCTCGCCAATGCGATCGCGCTGGGCGACTGGGCGAGCGTGGAGCAGGCGCCGGGGATCGGCAAGAAGCTCGCGCAGCGCATTGTGGCGGAACTCAAGGACAAAGCGCCAGCCCTCACGGCGGCAGGGCTCAATATTCCGACGGGCAGCCCTGGAGCCGGCGGGCCGCCGCAGGGAAATGCCGCAGCGGAAGCCATGTCGGCCTTGTCCAATCTCGGCTATCAACCGGCTCAGGCCTCGGGCGCAATTGCCGTCGCGGTCAAAGAGCTGGGGGATGGCGCCGACACCGCCAAGCTGATCCGGCGGGGGCTCAAGGAACTGGCGCGTTGATGCCGGAGGGATGTTGATGATTAGCAATGCTCAGCGCGCGCTTTGGACGTTACTCATCTACGCGCTTGCGGCGCCATTTTTCGCTGCCGTTCTCGTCGTGGCGTTCGTCGCTTTCGCGCGCGCTTTCGGTCTGACAAGCTTTGTCCCGGCTGCCGTCCCAGGCGTCGGTGAGGCGGGCTTAGCCGTATTTGTCTGGTCGGCGATCCCGGCCGTTTTGACGGCCATCATCCTGGCGGTTGTTGTTTGGCGTACAGGCGCCCTCTCGTGGCTCGCGGCAGCCGCCATCGGCGTCATCGCCTTCGCGGGCGCGGGTCTGCTGCTACCGCTGGAATTGCACGACGCACGGCCGTACCTCGCATTCCTGGCCGGCGTCGTCTCGATTTCTGTGCGCCAGGTCCTGATCCAGGCCGACATAATCCCGGACTGAGAAAACGGTCGGCAACTAAACCTTCCGGCAGGGCGTTCAAGCGTCCAAGCAGGAGGAATTGCCATGCGCTGGATGCTAGCGGGACTGTTGTGTGCTTTGGCGACGCCCGGCTGGGCGGCGATGCAGGCGGACGTGGGCACGCTCACGTGCACGCTCGCGGAGCAAGGCGAGAAAGAAGTCAATCCGGATAGCCAGTCGAAGGTGATGCACTGTGCCTTCAAGCCGAAGGGTACGGGCCCAGAGGAAACATACATCGGCGAGATCAAGAAGGTCGGGACGCAGGACGAGCTGTCAGGCAAGCGCGTGCTGATCTGGGCTGTCATGGGACCGTCCGATCGCGCGCTCAAGCCGGCGGTGCTCGAGCAGACGTATGTCGGTGAGGTCGCGGTGAGCGAGGGGGACAAGTCGCAACAGCCGAAACTCCTCGTCGGGGAAAGCGACAAGGCTTACGGGCTCCAGGCGATCACCGACGACACGCATGAGCCCAACGCGAGCCTCAGCGTCACCGTCGTCGCGTTGAAGCTCAAATCGACGCCGACCTAACCACGCCCGTCGGCGGCGCTCAGGCGCCGTCGGCGAGCACCGAGATGGCGCGGTCGAGCTGCGGATCCTTGCCGGCCGAGTAGCGCATGTCGAACGGAACCTCGATGCTCGGCGCAACGCCGACACCTTCGATGCGCTCGCCATCTACCGCAGCATCTTCAACTGCGAGGATCAGAAGGCCGCCGTCGGACAGCAGGAACGCGGTGCCGGCCAGTAGAGCGCCGGCCGTGCGTTCACCTACGACCTTTCCAAAGCCGTTTTTCTTGAAGCCGTACGCCAGCACTTCCTTGCCCG
>CALRVN010000332.1:0-4551 GCA_943371625.1 Hyphomicrobium sp. CS1GBMeth3 | reverse complement strand
CTATCGCGCGAACCTCGGCCGCGGCATCCTCCTCGGGCTCGAAATCCTAATCGCCGCCGATATCCTGAAGTCGGTCGTCGTCGACCCCACGCTTCAGGGCATCGCGGTCCTCGGCGGTATCGTGATTATCCGAACGTTCCTGTCGATCTCCCTCGACGTGGAGATCAACGGCCATTGGCCCTGGGAGACGACGCGGCTGGCGCAGCAGCAGGCCGATGCCTCAGAGCCGCGCGGGCCGGCATAAGGGCCCGGCAGGCGCCGCCCAAAAACAAACGGCCCCCAGAGGGGGGCCGGCTGTAACCATTCTTCCGGTTAATGGTGCGGTCGAGAGGACTCGAACCTCCACGGGTTGCCCCGTTACCACCTCAAGGTAGTGCGTCTACCAATTCCGCCACGACCGCAAGCCGTGAGAACGAGCCGCTCATATAGCCAAGTTGCGCCGCCGGAACAAGCGGGCGTGCAGAGCCCAATTACAGGGCCTGCGGATAGCCTCGGCGGCATTTCGCCCCGATCGGCGCCGATGGCCCCATAGGCGTTGATCTCCGCGCACCTTAGATTGCCCGTATGGACCTAGCCGACATCAACCTTCGCGATATGGATCCCGCCTCTCCGCCCATCGGCTGGGCAGTGAGCCGCTCGCCCGTCGGTTATCTCGATGCGGTGCGCACCATGCAGGAGCGGGCCCACGCCATCGCCGCCGGCACCGCCGGCGAGTTGATCTGGCTGCTGGAGCATCCGCCCATCTACACCGCAGGCACCAGCGCCCGCGACGACGAGTTGATCGCAGCCGATCGCTTCCCCGTCTTCAAGACCGGGCGTGGCGGCCGCCTCACCTACCACGGCCCCGGTCAGCGCATCGCCTACGTGATGCTCGACCTGAAGCGCCGCAGCAGCGACGTCCGCGCCTTCGTCGCGTCACTCGAGGATTGGATCATCGCGACGCTGGGCGAGTTCGGCGTCACCGGCGAGGTGCGCCCAGGACGCGTCGGCGTCTGGGTTGAGCGCCCCGAGCGCGGCGAAGGCGTCGATGACAAGGTCGCCGCCATCGGATTGCGGGTGACGAGGTGGGTCAGCCTTCACGGCATCAGCATCAACGTCGCCCCCGACCTCACCCACTACGACGGCATCGTCCCGTGCGGGATCGCCGATCACGGCGTCACCAGCCTCGCCGACCTCGGCGTGACCAACGATATGGAAGCTGTGGATAACGCACTGCGCCGTCACTTCGAGCGCCGCTTTGGACCGACGCAAGCCACCTCCGAACCGCACGCCGGCATCGAAGTGGCCACCTCGCAGCCCCCCTCAGAACGCGAAAGCCCGGCCCCCTAGGTTGGGCCGGGCTTCCACTAGAGCGGTGTTTGATAGCTGCCTCTACTTCCCGCTGGGCTCGGGAGACCGGTCCGCATCACCGGCCTTTGGCACTGCGGATGCAGGTGGCCCATCGTAGTAGAGGTAACCGCCTTCAATCGACACGACCTCCGAGCCCTGGAGCTCGTACTCGTCATTGCTTCTATCGTTGAGGCGGATCACGCAGCCCTTCTTACAGACCCCCTTTAGCGCCGCTGACGGCCGTAAAACATGGTCCGCCGCCGCATTTCCCTCGATGATACTGACCTTTTGATCAGTGCCGTCTCGGTTGGTAATGGATGACGCGTGCGCGTCAGGGAAGCCAATCAGAGCTACGCTTAGAGACGCCGCAATCGCCCATCTGGACATCACGACACCCCCCGTCGACCTCCTGGGAGGAGATCGACTACTTCTTCTTCTTCTTTGCAGCCGGCTTCTTAGCAGCGGGCTTCTTAGCAGCGGGCTTCTTTTTAGCAGCAGCCATTTTAGTCGTCCTTCCGTTGTAAACCCGAACACGAAGAGCCGAATCGGATTCGACTCGGTCGGGACGCTGACCAATTTGGTTAGAATCAACCCCGTCCACAAACGGAATTTTCCGGTGACCACTATCGGAATTTTCGATAGATAGGTTTTGCAGCACTCAGCGGCACCGCGAACGACATGGACGTCAATCTCGCACGCACCTTCTTGATGGTCGCCGAGACCGGCAGCTTCATTGATGCCGCGCGCAAGTTGAACATCACGCAGTCGACCGTCTCCGCCCGCATAAAAGGGCTGGAAGATATGCTCGGACGGCCTCTGTTCGAGCGCTCCAAGTCCGGTGCGGAGCTTACGACCGCCGGTGAGCAGTTCCAGAAGCACGCCCTCGCCCTCGTCCGCATCTGGCAACGCGCCCAGCTCGAGGTCGGCACCTCCGACCAGCATTCCGACCATCTCGCCGTCGGTGCAGCGATGGTGTTTTGGGACGGATTCCTGCTGCGATGGGTATCGTGGCTCCGCGCCACGCTGCCCGGCATCGCCGTTTCCGCAAGCAGCGGCCTGTCAGTGATGCTGACGCAGCGGCTGATCGAGGGCTCGCTCGACCTCGCCATCATGTACCGTCCCATGCAGCCGCCGGGACTGATGATCGAGCACCTGTTCGATGAGGAGTTCGTGCTGGTCACCAGCGCGCCGGCCACCCAGCGCCGCACCTCGGCCGATTATGTGTTTGTCGATTGGGGTCCGGATTTCCAGCAGGATCACGGCGCCGCCTATCCCGAGTTCACCAATCCGGGCCTGAACCTCGACCTCGGTCCTGTCGGCCTCGACTACCTGTTGGCAAATGAGGGCTCGGGCTACTTCCCATCGCGCCTCGTGCGCTCGCACGTGGCGCGGGGCCGCCTGCGTCAGCCCAAGCGCGCGCGCAAATTCGTCTATCCGGTTTACGTGGTCTATCCCGAGACGCGCAACGAGGAGGCCTACGAGCCGATCCTGAAGGGCTTGCGCCAGCACGCCGTGAAGTACGCCCGCCCTGCTTAGCCGCGCTCAACACCTCGTGGGCGCCCACCTGCTTCAAGATGTACTGCGACGCTGCCTTCTTCTCCACTGTCATCCTCGGGCTTGTCCCGAGGACCCAGAGTTCATCAGGCTCGGATGTCGAGGTTTTGCTGCGATCGAGGAGGAAAGCGGAGAGGTGGTCCTCGGCCTAAAGCCGAGGATGACGATTGGAGCACCGGCCAGCCAGATTTCACCAACGGAGATTGCTGGTACCAACATGATGTCAGCCCGCACAACGGCCGACGCCATCAGACCGTCGGCCGCACATCGAACCCTTCGAACGCCCCGACACCCTCGCCGATGACTTCGACGCGATCGACGCGTGCCGCAGGCGGACCCACCCGGCACAATGCGAGCATATCCTCGACGGCTTCTGGCGATCCCTGCAGCACCGCCTCGACGGCCCCGTCGCGCCGGTTGCGAACCCAGCCGCTGAGCCCTAGGTCGGTGGCGTGCATTTCCACGAAGGCGCGATAGCCGACGCCCTGCACCCGCCCTTCGACGCGGATGTGGATAGTGCGCGGCGCCGGATCGCTCATCCTCGTTTCCTCCGGAGAGGGCAGATCAGCCCGGCTTGCGCGCCGTGACCTCAATCTCGATCAGCATCTTTTCGTCAACGAGCCCGGTAACCATCACCGTGCACGCGGGACGTACCTCGCCGAAGTACTTCTGCAGCACCGGCCAGATCGGCTCGAAGTTCTCGGCCTTGGTAATGAGGTAGTGCACCCGCACCACGTCGGCCAGGGAGGCTCCGGCCTTTTCCAGCGCTGCGGCGATGTTCTTGAAGCACTGGTCCGTCTGCTCGACGACATCATCGGAGATGGTCATCGTCGCATAGTCGAAGCCCGTCGTGCCCGACATGAACACCCAGTCGCCATCGACGACCGCGCGCGAGTAACCGATCCGCTGCTCGAATTGCGAGCCGGAGGAGATAAGCTGGCGTTTTGACATCATGCAAACTCTAGGATGACTGCGTCGACGGCCAAGCTGTCACCAGCCTTGGCGTTGATCTTCTTGACCTTGCCGTTGAGCTCGGCGCGCAGGATGTTTTCCATCTTCATGGCTTCAACGATCGCGAGAGCGTCGCCGGCCTGCACTTCCTGGCCCTCCGCCACATGGATGGCCTTGACCAGGCCGGGCATCGGGCACAGCAGGAACTTCGACGTATCGGCCGGTGCCTTCTCCGGCATCACGGCGACGAGAGCCGCTTCGCGCTCCGTGTAGACGGAAACCGGAACCTGGACACCGCGATAGGCGAGCTTCACGCCGTTGAGGATAGGCCGCACCTGCACGGCGGCCTGAGTACCGCCGACCGTGCCTTGCCACACCGGATCGCCGGGACGCCACGGCGACACCAGCGCCAGCGTACCGCCCGTCTCGGGGAAGGTGATCGTGAATACGTCGCCCGAACCCTCGACCTCGACCGGGATATTGACCTTGCCGACCCGTACCACACGGCGGCGGGCGAACTCGACCGGCGCGCCCGTCATCTGCTGGGTGATAGCCCGGCGGCGGGCATTGCTCTGATGGTCGATGGCGGCCGCGACGGCAGCCAGGACCCGCAGCGCATCGCCTTCGGCCTCGCGCGGCGCGAAGCCGTCGGGGAATTCTTCCTTGATGAAACCCGTCGACAGCGCACCCTCGCGCCAGCGCGGATGCTGCATCAAC
>CALRVN010000331.1:0-4554 GCA_943371625.1 Hyphomicrobium sp. CS1GBMeth3 | reverse complement strand
ACGTCGACCACACGATCGGCGCCGAGATCATGCCGACGAACGTCTACGACTATCGGTGGACCGTGCCCGCCGATCATGCGACGGGCCTCTTCTGGTATCACCCGCACCCACACGGGATTTCCGAGGCGCAGGTGCTGAACGGCATGTCGGGCATGCTAGCCATCGAGAATCTGATCGAGCGCCTCTATCCCGAGCTGCAGCAGCTGAAACAGCGCACGCTGATCCTGAAGGACATCGCGCTGCCGCACGCGGACGACGACGCGCCGAAGACCAAGACCATCAACGGGCTGCTCGGCGGCGTGATCAATACGGCACCCGGCGCGTTCGAGATCTGGGATATCGGCAACCTCGGCGCGGACGCATATTTCGATCTGGCGATCGACGGGCACACATTCTGGCTGCTGGAGCAGGACGGGAATGCGCTGGAACAGCCGGTGAAGATCGACCACGTTTTCCTGCCGCCGGCTTCGCGGGCGCGGGTGGTAGTCGAGGTGGGTGGCAAGGGGCTCTATGGCCTGCGCTCGCGCGCGATCGACACGGGCAAGGCGGGCGATCCCAACCCGGAGGTGATCCTCGCGACGCTCAACGTCACGGGTGGTGGTGCGCGCGACGATACCGACGCCATCCGCGCGCGGCTATCACGTCCCGCACCCGCCAACGACGCCGACCGGGCGGCGCAGATCGCGGCGCTGCCGGTCACGCGCTCGCGCACCATCACCTATACCGAGAGCGAGGACGGGGAAACGTTCTTCATCAACGGACAGATGTTCGACATCAACCGCATCGATGTCGATGTTCAGCTCGGCGACGTCGAGGAATGGACGATCGTTAACGACACCGACGAGCGTCACACATTCCACATTCACCAGCTCGACTTCCTGGTGCAGTCGGTGAACGGCAACCCGCTGGAGCGGACCGGGATGCGCGACAACGTCGACGTTCCGTTTCGCGATCCCAAGACGCGCGCCCCGGGAATCGTGAAGGTGAAAGTGCCTTTCACCAATCCGCTGATCGTCGGCAAGTTTCCCTTCCACTGCCACATCCTCGAGCACGAGGACGGGGGCATGATGGCCAACGTACGCGTGCGGCCGCGCTAGAGCGTGACGGCGGCCTCGCGCTCGCGCGTGGCATCGGCATGCGCCGCGGCGATCAGCTCGTAGGAACGCAGTCGCGCGGCGTGATCGTAAACGTCGGAGACGACGATCAACTCGTCGGCGGCGGTCTCGCGCAGCAGCGCGTCGATGCCGGCCCGCACGGTGTCCTTCGAGCCGATGATCGAGCGCGCCAGCATCTGCCGCGCGTGCCTCTGCTCGGCGGGCGTCCAGTAGGTGTCAATGTCGTCGATAGGCGGTTTGCTGAGGCCGCGGACGCCGCGAAACAGATCGGCGAAGGCCATCTTCTGCGTCGTCGACAGGCGCAGCGCTTCGGCATCGCTGTCGGCGGCGATGATGTTCACGCCCACGGCGGCATGCGGCTTTGAAAGAAATTGCGAAGGCTTGAAGCGTTCGCGATAGACGCTCAGCGCTTCCATGAGCTGAGCCGGCGCGAAGTGCGAGGCAAAGGCATACGGCAGGCCAAGCTCGGCGGCGAGATACGCGCCGAAGGTGCTCGATCCCAGGATCCAGAAGTCGACGCTGGTGCCGGCGGCGGGAACCGCCTGCACACGCTGCCCCGGCTCAGCCGGAGCGAAATAGCTCATCAGCTCGACGACGTCCTGCGGGAAAGTGTCGGCGCCGCCGATCGACCGCCGCAAGGCGCGCACGGTCTCCGCGTCGGTGCCCGGCGCGCGGCCAAGTCCGAGGTCGATGCGGCCGGGGAACAGATGCGCCAAGGTGCCAAAGTGCTCGGCGATGACGATCGGCGCGTGGTTGGGAAGCATGATGCCGCCGGCGCCGACGCGGATGCGCTGCGTTCCGGCTGCGATATGGGCGATCACGACGGAGGTTGCCGCGCTGCCAATGCCGGGCATGTTGTGATGCTCGGCGACCCAATAGCGCCGATAGCCCCAGTCCTCGGCGTGCGCGGCGAGATCGCGCGCGTTGTCCAGCGCTTGGCGGGGGCTCGAGCCCTCGGTGATGCGGACTAGATCCAGTATCGACAGGGCGGCCATAAGCGTTTCTCCTTGGTGCCTTCATCTAGGCATCCGGAGGAGCCGCGCCAACAGGCCCGCCGCTGCGGCAGGAACGACCGCCGGCCCCTGCCTGAAAAGGAAACGGCGACCCGACGCGACCTGAATGGGTCGAGGCAAGGCCGCCGCCCGCAGCGTCGGAGCGTCTAGGGTCAGAAGCGTGAAGTGACGGTCACGTAGTAGGCCTGCGGCGAACCGGGCGTGATGTTGTTGTTGTTGTGAGCGGTCGAATAGTACTCGGTGTCGAGGACGTTCTCGACGTTGATCTGGGCTTCGAGGTGCTCGTTGATGTTCCAGAACAGCGCAGCGTCGAGGCGCGTATAGCCGGGCAGACGCACGGAGTTGTCGACCGCCGCATACATGCCGCTGCGGCTGATCACGCCGACGCCAGCCGCCCAGTCGGGCAGGAAGTGATACTTGTTCCACATCGAGAACGTGTGGCGCGGAACGAGCGCGATTTCCTTGCCGGTGGTCGACGCAGCGGTCTTGCCACCTTCGACGATCTCGGCTGTCTGGTGGCCGTAACCGGCAACCACTTCCCAGTCGTTGGTGAGATAGCCGGTGAGCGCGAGTTCGCCGCCTTCGGTGCGCGATTTGCCGATCTGTGCGCTCGTCGTCGCATCGAGCGCGACCAGCTGGTTCTCGCGGTCGAGCATGAACAGCGCGCCCGTGAAGGCCAGCCTCGGCGTGATGTCCCACTTGAAGCCGATCTCGTGGTTGATGAAGGCTTCAGGCTGGAGATTAGCCGTTCCTGTCACGCCGCCTGCCAGCGCCGTGAACTGGTCGCCGCTCGAGGGAAGGAACGACTTCGCGTAGCTGGCATATAGCGACAGATTGTCGAGCGGCTTGAACACCGCACCGGCGCGCGGTGACCAGACGTTGTCGACGCGGTCGAACTCACTGGTGAGCGTAGAACCCGTGCCGTCGTTGCAGCGGAGCGATGGGCCCGAGGTATCGGACTGGCATGTGAAGTCGACGTCGAAGTGGTCGAAGCGAATGCCGCCAATGAGCTGGAAGTAGCGCGTGATTTCCAGCTGATCCTGAATATAGACACCGGCGAGCGTCACCTCGGTGTGGTTGAAGGGACCGGGGTCGGCGGTCCAATCGGCAGGGCCGGCTCCGGTGGTCGGATTGTCGAACGGCACGTCATTGCCGGGAAAGCTGTAGTTGCCGCTGTTCGGGTGGCGCTGGTTATCCGTCTCCTGATAGCCGAACTCGGTGCCGGCGACGATCGTGTGACGGATGCCGCCACCCATGTCGATCTTCGCGGTCACATCGGTCTGATTGAAGATGCTCTCGCGATTGGTCAGCTGATTGTAAGCGCCGAGCCGGATGAGGCCATCGGCCGGAACCGACCCCGACGGCGGGGCGTGAAGGGCCGTTGCGGCAAAGACGTTCTGATAGAACTTCTCGTAGCTGCCGTACTGAGTGTGGTTCCTGACCTTGATGCCGTTGTCGAACTTGTGCTCGACGGTCGCGGTTGCCGTATGCGACTCGAAGGCCATGACGCTGTCGTCAGGATTGCCGAAGAATGTCGAAGGGTCGGTCTTCGCGGGTTTGCCGGTCAAGAAGTCGGACGGGATGCCGCGATCGATCGTGCGGTCGTCCTTGAAGTACTCATACGACAGGTGGACGATGGTGTTGTCGTCAGGGCGGAAGGCGACCTTCGGATTGATGCCGTAGCGCTCGAGGTCGACGAAGTCGCGGTAGCTGCCGGAGTCCTCGTACATGCCGAGAATGCGGAAGGCGAAGTCCTTGGTGATGGCTTGGCCGCCGTCGAGTTCGACGCGCTTGGTGTCGAACGAGCCGTAAATGGTTGTCGCCTCGTAGAGACGCTCGCCCTCGGCCTTCTTGGTGACGCGGTTGATGACGCCGCCACCGCCGCCGCGACCGAAGATCATGGCGTTGGGGCCCTTCAGGACCTCGACGCGGTCGACGTTGTAGAGATCGCGGAAGTACTGGACGTCGTCGCGCACGCCGTCGACGAAGAAGTCAGCGGTGGTGCTGACACCGCGGATGGTCGGCGCGTCGCGGTGACCTTCGCCCTGGCCGACAACAATGCCTGGAATATAGGACAGCGCCTGACGCATATCGCGGGTGCCCTGATCCTTGGCCTGCTCCTTGGTGACGACGCTGATCGACTGGGGGATGTCGATGAGCGGCGTGTCGGTCTTGGTGGCCGTTGACGAGCGCGTCGCCAGATAGCCGACGACGCCGCCCGGATTGGAGGCGGCCAATGGATTTGCGGTCGGCGCCTGCTCTGCCTGAGGCGCGGGCGCGGCAGTCTGGGCGACCGCGGAAGTGCTCGATTTCTTGGCCGCGGCTTTCTTTTTGGGAGCGGCTTTCTTGGCGCTTCCCTCGACGACGAGCGGTGGGAGCTCGGCGGAGGGCGCTTGCTGCCCGAAGGCCGGGGATTGGCTTGCACA
>CALRVN010000330.1:0-4555 GCA_943371625.1 Hyphomicrobium sp. CS1GBMeth3 | reverse complement strand
AGGCTACGGCCTTCTGCGTGTTAACCGCGACGTCCGGGCCATCCATCGGCTGGAGATAGCGGGTGGCGAAATCCAACTCGGCCAAGGCCTCCGGGAGGAGTTCGGCCTGCGGGAAGACGAGCTTCAATTCGTCGCCGGAGCGCTGCTTCAGGTCGGCGCCGGCCTTGGGGCTGACGCAGATCCAATCGATGGCGCGTGGGACAGGCAACGTGCCGTTTGTCTCGATGGCGATGGTGAAGTGCTGACGGTGCAGTGCTTCGATCAGCTCGTCGTCGACCTGGAGCATCGGCTCGCCGCCGGTCAGGACGACGAAATCGCAGCCGGTGCCTTCGGCGGTGGCGCGGCAGGCCGCGGCGAGCTCGTTGGCGGTGACGAAGCGGCCGCCGCCGTCGCCGGTGATGCCGACGAAGTCGGTGTCGCAGAACTGGCAGGTTGCCGTGGCGCGGTCCTGCTCCCGGCCGGACCAAAGGTTGCAGCCCGCAAAGCGACAGAACACGGCGGGGCGACCGGCGTTCGCGCCTTCGCCCTGCAACGTATAGAACATCTCCTTCACGGCATACATGCGGGCATCCGTACCGGCCCGCGCCCTCGCGTTCAAGCGCGGGGGCCGCGGATGCCTAGCTAGCTGGTGATCTCCGACGGGAGGGCCGGGCCGGAGCCGGCGCCGGTGTGCTGGATGGTTGCGGCGATCTCGGCAAGGTCGGCGTCGGTCAGGGTGATGCGGGCGGCATCGATCCAGCCGTCGATCTGGTCAGGTGCGCGCGCGCCGACGATGGCACCGCTGACGCCGGGCCAGGCGAGCACCCAGCCGAGGGCGGCGACGGCGGCGGTTGTGCCATGGCGCTCGCCAACCTTCTTCATTGCGTCGGCCAGCTCCAGGTTTGCCTTCAGCTTCTCGCCGGTAAACTCGGGATTGCGCGAGCGCCAGTCGTTGGCGGGCAGCGCGTTGGCGCGCTCGGGGGTGAAGGCGCCGGTCAGGAGGCCGGCCTGCATCGGGCTGTAAACGATGACGCCGGTGTCGTAGGCGATGCACCACGGCAACTCGGTTTCCGCGAAGCTGCGGCGGATGGCGGAGAACGGCGGCTGCAGCGTATCGACGTGACCGACTTTCTCGGCGGCTTCGAGCTGCGCGGCGTTGTGGTTGGAGAGGCCGACGGCGCGGACCTTGCCCTCCTTCTTGAGGTCGAGCAGCGTGCGCCAGTACTCTTCGATGGGCGTGCCGTCCCGGGCCGGCCAGTGCATCTGATAGAGGTCGATGCGCTCGACGCCAAGGCGTTTCAACGAAGCCTCGCACTCTTCGCGGATGCTGGCGGGTTTGCCGACGTTCTGTGCCGGCACCATGCGATTGTTGTCGTCCCAGCGCAGTCCGCACTTGGTGAAGATGAGGGGGCGTTGGGCGGCAGGGATATCCGCAAGCGCGCGGCGCACGACCTCCTCGGAATGGCCGAGGCCGTAAATCGCCGCGGTGTCGATCCAGTTGACGCCGCGCTCGACCGCGTGACGGATCGCGGCGATCGACTCCCCGTCGTCCTGGTCGCCCCAGCCTACCGCCCAGTCACCACCGCCTATCGCCCAGGCACCGAGGCCAACGGGCGTGATGTGCATATCGGTGCGCCCGAGCCGGCGCTTGGGGAGGGCGGATTTTCCGATTTCGGTCATGGGGAGGCTCCGGCTGAAAAGCGAGAAAGGCGCCGGCGCGAGGCCGACGCCTTCCTAAGATGGGCGTTGATATGCCGTTCGATCAGGGGGTGTGCTTGTCGCGGGTCGCCTCGTAGAGGAACCACACGCGGCGCTCGGTCTCATCCATCCAGTTCTCGATGAGGCTGGCGGTGGCGACGTCGCCGAGTTCGTCGCAGAGATCGTGCGCCTCCTTCATGCGACCGACCAGGTCCTTGTTGTCGTCACGCAGCTCGGCGAGCATGTCCTGCGGCGTGACATACTGCGCATCGTTATCCTCGACGCGCTGCAAACGGGCAATCTCCCCGATCGAATGGATCGTGATGCCGCCGATCTTGCGCACGCGTTCGGCCAGCGGGTCGGTCATCGCGAAGATCTGATCACCATGCTCATCGAGCAGCAGGTGGTAGTCGCGGAAGTGCGGTCCGCTCATGTGCCAGTGGAAGTTCTTGGTCTTCAGATAGATCGCGAACACATCGGCGAGGAGTGCGTTGAGCGAGCCGGAAAGATCACGGATGGCGTTGCTGTCGTAGATGCTCGGCGTCTGCAGCGGCGCGGTACGGCGCACTGCAGCTTTGTTCTCTGCTGCTTTGGTCATGGTGCCCATGGGGGTTTCTCCTCGACGATCGATCTTTCGAACTATGCGCCCCTTCATATGCGGCCGCATACACAAGGTTGCGAGCCAACTAATGACAGGTTGACGCTCTCTATTTGACTTACAAATGCGAAAAGAACTTTTCGGAAACTTGGATCAATGATCGCGGTCAATGCGCGTGAGAGGGGTGCTGCAACTTGAAGCGCCCCGCCCGGTGGCTGTCATCGGGTTGAGTGTCATGGGGCTCCGCCAGCAACGACAGATGCCGACTCCTCGTCCATCACGCGCTTGCCAAGTTCGAGGCATTTGGCGGCGTTCTGGTTGGCTAGGATGTCGACCGCTGGGCCGTGCGCCTCATCGAGCCATTCTTTGTGGTCGATGCAGGCATTGACCATCGTCTCCATAGCCTTGGCAGCGTTGGCCGGGTGGCCGTCACCATCCATCGTCTTCATCAAGCGATGATAGCTCTTCTGGATTGCGGCGTAGGCGGCGATGTGCGCGCGGCGCGCGGCGCAGACCTCCTTCGCATCTTCAGTAGCAGAGGCGCGCTCGCCGACGTCTTCGGCACAGGCGCGGGGTGATGCGTCGATCTTGCCTTCGCCGTAGTAGCCGATCGTCAGGTTGGCCGGCGGCGGGGGCGCATCATCCGAATCCACGGCCAGGGCTGGGGACGCGTGGATGGCGACGGCGAGCATCATTGCAGTGGCGATTGTGAGCTTCATTTCAGCACCTCACGAGTTGTCGTTGAGGGGTGCATATCAACGCAGATATTAATGGATCGTACCGCCGTTCACTCCGCATTTTACGGGTGCGCCGCAGCGCTTTTCGGCGCCGCTAAGGGGCGTTTGGAGTGTGCCATGCAAGCCATCCGCGCTTGCGCAGAACGCATGCCGGACAATGCCCGCAGCCATATCCCCATTCGTGGCGGCGCGAGCGGATCCCGAGGTAGCAGGTGTGGCTATCCTCGACGATGAGATCGACAAGATCCTTGCCGCCGAGTTTGTCGGACAGCTCCCAGGTGCCTGCCTTGTCGATCCACATCAGCGGCGTTTCGATGACGAACGCGGTGTCGGTGCCGAGCGAGATCGCCTTAGCGAGTGTCTGCAGCGTCTCGTTGCGGCAATCGGGGTAACCGGAGAAGTCGGTCTCGCACATGCCGCCGACGAGGGTGCGGATGGAGCGGCGGTGGGCGAGCGCGGCGGCGTAGGTGAAGAACAGCAAGTTGCGGCCTGGGACAAACGTCGAGGGCAGGCCAGCCGCGCTCATCTCGATTTCCGCGTCGCGCGTCAGAGAGGTGTCGCTGAGGCGGCCGAGCTCGGGGAGGTCGAGCATGTGATCGGGACCGAGGCGCGCGTCCCATTCTGGATTGAGCTCGCGTAGGGCGGAGCGCAGCTTGTCACGTTGGCCGAGTTCGGCGGCGTGGCGCTGACCGTAGTTGAAGCCGACGGTCTCGACGCGCTGGTATCTATCCAGCGCCCAGGCGAGGCAAACGGTCGAATCCTGGCCGCCGGAAAACAGGACCAGCGCTGCAGCGTCGGCCGGGATCTGGTCGGTCACAGGCTCGCACCGTCGAATTTGTGGACGTTGAGGCCGTCGAGGTCGACGCCATCGAGGCAGCGGACGTTGATCGCGACCATCTCGACGCCGTCGGGGCGGCGGCCGCGGCCAAACGAGGCCACGCCGCAGGTGGCGCAGAACAGCTGATGGATGATCTTGTGGTTGAACTGGTAGTCCGAGAGCGCCTCCTGGCCGCTGGCAAGGCTGAAGTTCTCGACTGGGGCGAAGGCGAGCAGCGCGCCGCGCTTGCGGCAGATGGAGCAGTTGCAGGAGATCACCGGGTCGAGGCTGGTCTCGACCTCGTAGCGCACGGCGCCGCAGTGGCAGCCGCCGGCGTATTTGGTGCTTTGCGGCATGATGTACTCCTGGGTCGTCTGCTGGCCTTCGGGGTGAGGCGGTCGTCCCCATTCGGGCGGGGCGTTCTCTGGGCCTTTGCGCTAAGGAAAAGAGCAGCTAAAAGGCGCCGGACCCTCCCATGCCCGTTCGCGGCCCGCAACTCATAAGGTAACGTCATGACTGCCATTATCGACATCATCGGCCGCGAGATCCTCGACAGCCGCGGCAACCCGACGGTGGAGGTTGATGTGGTGCTCGAAGATGGTTCGCTCGGGCGCGCGGCGGTGCCGTCGGGCGCGTCGACGGGTGCGCATGAGGCGGTCGAGCTGCGCGACGGTGACAAGTCGCGGTATCACGGCAAGGGCGTGGAGAAGGCGGTCGATGCGGTCA
>CALRVN010000329.1:0-4558 GCA_943371625.1 Hyphomicrobium sp. CS1GBMeth3 | reverse complement strand
GGTGCTGCTCGGCGGCCTGATGATCTGGGGCCTACAGCCTGGGCCGATGCTGTTCACCGAGCAGCACGACTTCGTCTGGGGCCTTATCGCCTCGATGTATCTGGGCAACGTCGTCGGCCTCATCATCGTGCTGACGTGCGTGCCATTCTTCGCCGCCATCCTGCGCGTACCGTTCCCGATCATCGCGCCGATCATCCTCGTGGTGTGCGCCATCGGCGCCTACACGGTGCACAATTCCATCTTCGACGTGTGGGTGATGCTGGGCTTCGGCGTGGTCGGATACGTGTTCAACAAGCTCAAGTATCCGCTGGCTCCACTCGTGCTCGCCATCGTGCTCGGCGACAAGGCGGAGGAAGCGTTCCGCCAGTCGCTGCTCGGCAGCCAGGGCAACGTCGGGGTGTTCTTCTCCAACCCGCTCGCCGGCTCGATCATGGCGCTCGCATTGATCCTGCTTTTCTGGCCGCTGCTGTCCTGGTTCTGGGAGCGGCTGGTCGGCGAGAACAGCAAGGTTTCCCAGGCGGCATAGATCGCCACTGACAAACAAAGACAACAAGCCCCAATGCGGGCCAAGGAGGAAGGAATGCGTTCAAGGACTTCGCAGCTGACATTCAAGATCGCCGTGGCGACGGCTCTCGCCTGCATTGCACCGACTGTTGCGAGCGCGTGGGAGCCATCGCGCCCGGTCACGTTCGTGGTTCCTGCCGGCACCGGCGGCGGCGCGGACCAGATGGCGCGCTTCATTCAAGGCGTCGTCACCAAGAACAACCTGATGGCGCAGCCGATCGTCGTCGTGAACAAGAGCGGCGGTGCGGGCGCTGAGGGCTTCCTCGAGGTCAAGGGCGCCAAGGGTGAGCCGCACACCATCATCATCACGCTGTCGAACCTGTTCACGACACCACTCGGCACCGGCGTGCCCTTCAATTGGAAGGACCTGACGCCGGTCCAGATGCTGGCGCTCGACCAGTTCATCCTGTGGGTGAACGCGTCGTCGCCGTACAAGACGGCGAAGGAATATGTCGACGCGGTGAAGGCCGGCGACGACAAGGCGTTCAAGATGGGCGGCACGGGCTCGAAGCAGGAAGACCAGATCATCACGGTCGCCCTGGAGAAGCAGACCGCGCCGAAGAAGTTCGTCTACGTGCCGTATCAGGGCGGCGGCGCGGTCGCGACGCAGCTGGTCGGTGGGCACGTGAACTCGACGGTCAACAACCCGATCGAGGCGGCGACGCACTGGAAGTCGGGCGCGCTTCGCCCGCTGTGCATCTTCGACAAGCAGCGCAGCGCCTACACGGAGAAGGTGACGGCGGAGCAGAGCTGGGCCGACATCCCGACGTGCGAGGAAGCGGGCGTGCCGGTGCAGTACCAGATGCTGCGCGGCATTTTCATGGGGCCTGACGCCAAGCCGGAGGAAGTCGCGTTCTATCAGGACCTCTTCGCGAAGGTCGCCGCCACCGACGACTGGAAGAAGTTCGTGAAGGACGGTGCCTTCAACGCTACGACGATGAAGGGCGACGAGTTCAAGGCCTGGCTTACCGAGACGGAAGCCAAGCACAAGGCGCTGATGCAGGAGGCGGGCTTCCTCGCCGCTCCGCAATAACGATCCCACTTGGGGGCCGGCTGGGCACGCCGGCCCCTCACTGTCATTCATTCACGGATCCGCGTCATGACCGAAGAAGAGACGCTGCACGCCGACCACGCTCCCGAGGATCGCGAGCACCCGCTCGTCTCGGCGCGGACGATGGAGTACGTGACCTCCTTTTCGCTCATGGTGCTGGCGGCGGTCGTGATCTGGGACAGCGTGCGCATCGGCTTCGGGTGGATCCCTGACCAGGGGCCCGCGTCCGGGTTCTTTCCGTTCATCGTCGCCGCGCTGATGGGCCTTGCGAGCTTCGCGAACATCGTGCGCGTGGCGATGCACGGGGCCGAGGGTGAAGACCCGGTGTTCGTGACTGTTGCCGGCTTCGGACGCGTGCTGAGCGTGCTGGTACCGGTGGTGCTGTATGTCACCGGCATCAGCTACCTCGGCATCTACGTCGCCTCGGCGATCTTCATCGCGCTGTTCATGCTTGTGATCGGGCGCGAAGGGATCATCAAGTCGCTGGCGATCAGCCTCACCGTGTCGGTGCTGCTGTTCGTGACGTTCGAGTTCTGGTTCCGCGTGCCGCTGCCCAAGGGGCCGCTCGAGGCGTACCTGGGGTACTGATTATCCGCCGCCGGCGTTGGAACCAACGGCTGCCCCTCACCCTAACCCTCTCCCCATGAATTATAGGGAGAGGGGATTGCTATTCATTGCTCGGCGGTGAGGCCGAGCTTCTCGGCAAGGCCGATGCGCTGCAGCTTACCGGTGGCGCCCTTCGGGATCTCCGGCAGCAGCACGATCTTGCGCGGCACCTTGAAGTTGGCGAGGCGCGTCGATGCGAAGTCGCGCAGCTCGCGCTCCGTCGCCGTCTGCCCATCGCGCAGCACGATCGCGGCGGCCACGTCCTCGCCGAGCTTGTCGTGCGGCAGAGCGAAGGTGAGCGCCTGGGCAACTGCGGGATGATCCATCAGCACCTCATCGACCTCGCGCGGGGACACCTTCTCGCCGCCGCGGTTGATGATCTCCTTGAGGCGCCCAGTGATCGAGATGTAGCCGTCAGCAGATATGGTGCCCTGGTCGCCGGTGCGGAACCAGCCCAGCGCGAAGGCTTCGCCGTTGGCCTTGTCGTTGTTCTCGTAGCCTGCAGTGACGTTGTCGCCGCGGATGACGATCTCGCCCGTATCGCCTGGATCAAGGATGCGTCCGTCGGCATCCATGATGGCGACCTCGGGACCGGCGGCGCGGCCGACTGTTCCGGGGCGCCGAGCAGCGCCGAGCGGGTTGGACGCCATCTGATGAGCGGCCTCGGTCATGCCGTAGGCCTCAGTGACATGCGTCCCGAAAGCAGCTTCGAGTTCGGTGATGACCTGCGGCGGTAGGGGCGCCGACGACGAGCGGATGAAGCGCAACTTGTGGCGCTGGATGACCTCGCGGTTGTTGGGCGCGCGCGAGACGATCGCCTGATGCATGGTCGGGACGGCCGTGTACCAGGTGGGCGCCGCCTCATCCATTGCCGCGAAGAACTTCAGCGCGTTGAAGCCTGGCGTGCAGAAGATCGAGCCGCCGCGCGACAGCGGCGCCAGCACGCCGGCGATCAGCCCGTGGATGTGAAATAGGGGCATGATGTTGAGGGCGCGGTCGGCGTCGCTGAGGTCGAGCGAACGGGCGATGTTGCCGGCGGAAACGAACACGTTGCGATGGCTCAGCGGCACGATCTTCGGGCGTGATGTGGTGCCAGAGGTGTGCAGGATCAGCGCCGCATCGTCCTCCTCGGCAGCGCCGGAAATGCCGACGGCGGCGAACGTCGTGCTCTCGGACAAGGTAAAGGCGCCGGCGCCCGTGGCCGGGTCGGGGCGCAGAGTGATGATCCTGATGCCGTTGTTTTCCGCTGCCGCAACCGCCGGCGAAGTGCTCCCCTCCTCGACCACCAGCGCCTTGGCGCCGACGTCGGTCATGTAGAACTCGAACTCGTCGGCGCGGTAGCCGGGGTTGAGGGGCGCGGCCGTCGCGGCGGAAGCGATGGCGACAAACGCCGTCGCCATTTCCGGACTGTTCGGCAGCACGATGGCGACGCGGTCGCCGCGGCCGATGCCGTGACGGTTGAGCGCGTCGACGGTGCGATCAACGAGCTGGCGGAAGGCGTCATAGGTCAACGGCTGCACGCCGGAGGCGGCGATGGCGGTCGCGTCGCCGCGCCCCGAACCGAGTAGCGAACGCAGTGTCTTGCCCGATGCCACCGTGGAAACTCCCTTGCCGACCGCCGCTGCGGGCGTTGCCGGTGTTGATCCGCTCTTCTCGATCCTGAGGCGACCGCCCTCTTTCGCCAGCGTCACTGCGAGCAGGCTGACGCAGGAATGGATGGCCTCGATCTGCGGTGTCGGCACCTGCGCGATGCGGCCAAGCTCGATGACGGAGCCGACGAGGGCGTCGAGTTCGACGCCGCGGCCTGCCTCGATGTCCTGCAACATCGACGTCTTGTGGGCGCCGACGGCCTCGGCGCCGGCAATGCGCTTCTCCAGCGTAATACGGAAGCGGATGCCCAGCGCCTCGCCGACTGCCTGGGCCTCGCGCATCATTCGGGCTGCCGTTTCGCGCGTCGCCGGGAAGCGGCAGATGTCCTCGAGGGTCGCGTGCGTCAGCGCGCTGATGGGATTGAAGCTGAGGTTGCCCCAGAGCTTGGTCCAGATCTCGGCTCTGATATCGGAAACGACCGGCGCCTTGAACCCGGCGTTGGTCAGCGCCTCCGACACCTTCGCGGCGCGCTCGGTCTTGGAATTGTCGATCTCGGCAATGGAGAAACGGTTGCCCTCGATATGGCGAATGACGCCGGGCTCGCTGATCTCGGCGGCGGGATAGACGACGCTCCCGAGCACGCGGTCGGCGGGCAGGTTTTGCGCGATAACTCCGCCCGGATCGACGCTTTCGAGAATCCGGCCTTCGTGCGGTCCGCCGGTCTTGAAGAAGTACCACCAGGGGATG
>CALRVN010000328.1:0-4635 GCA_943371625.1 Hyphomicrobium sp. CS1GBMeth3 | reverse complement strand
CCACGTGCTCGGCCTGATCGTCGGTCTGCGCGAGTTCGTCGCCAATCCGTTCGGCCACGGTGTCGGCAGTGGCGGCGTCATGGGCGAGGCGGGACAGTTGGTCGATTGGCAGCGCGCCCAGGCGATCGGATCGGCCGACGTACCCGTAGAAAGCGCGATCGGCGTCATGCTCTATCAGCTCGGCATTGGAAGCGCGATCTTCCTCGGATTGCTGATCGCGATGGCGCACAAGCTGGCCGCGCTCTACGTCAGGTACCGCGTGCCCGTGCAACTGTTCGGCTTCACCGCCATCGCCACCATCTGCGCCAACGCATTCTTTCAGGAGGAGGCGTTCTTCTCACCGCTCGCGCTCGGGCTCTGTCTGCTGCTCTCCGGGCTCGCCCTCGGCGATGCGACGCGGCAGGAGGATTAGCGCAGCAGCTTACCGACGATGGCGTACTTCGGCGAATGCGCCGAGCCGTCGATGCACTCGAGGTCGCCGTACCGGCTCAGCGTGTGCAGGCGCTTGCCCGTCCAGCCGGCGGGCGTGCGCAGGACCGTGTGCACGCGTTGTTCAAAGCCCGTCTCATCGAGCCGAGTGATCTCAGCGAGGCCGATGCCCGTGCCGTAGCCGTTGGCGCAGTCCTGCACCGGGCGCCACAGTTTCCCATCTCGCTCGAAGAAGTTGCCCGCGGGCCGCGCCGTACGCGCATCGATGAGGATCGGATTTGCCTCGTGCGGCTGCCACGGCCCGGAAAGCTTCGACGCCGAATAGATCGACAGCGTATCGGAATAGGAGCCGCGCCCGTCGCGCGTCGCCCCCAGCAGGAAGAGCTTGTCACCACGTCGAACAATCGTCGCATCCGAAAGCTCGACATCTGAGATCAGCGTAGCTTCCTTCACCCATCGGTGCGGGAAGGGGTCCGCGCGATAGAGATCGACGCTGCGATTGCTCGAGCTCTCGGGGATCATGTAGATCGCGCCCGCGTCCTCGATGAGGAACGGATAGGAGAGGTGCCACGGCTCTTCGAGCACGGTCTGCACCGGCCCATGCGTGCCGTCGCGCGCAACCTCGACGAACGAGATCACGCCCTTCTGCGTGCGGTGATCGAGATCCTCGAAGAATATGTAGTTCCGGCCATCGACGGCGATCGGGAACGGATCGGCAAAGAACCGCTCCGGCGGCGAAGCAACGATATTCCATTTGGCGTCGGCGATGCTCAGCGTTTCGTAGACACCGCCGCCGAGTGGCACGAAGCGGCACCCGATCTGCCAGTGCGGCGCATAGCAGGCGAGATGATAGAGCCGCCGCGCCGCCGCATGCACAACCGAGCGCGCCAATTTGCGTGCTGCTTTAGCTGGCGCGACGTGCGCGAAATCCGCGCCCGCGCTGGGAACCGGTGGCAGCACCTTGCCGTCAGCAAAGTTCTTCAGCGCGACCAGAACGAGCGTAATCGTGCGTACGTGCACGAATTCGCTGGCTTCGCGCACCGAGCCGGCGTTGTCGGTGCCCGGATCACCGGTAGCCAGCCTGTCGCCAGTCACCGCATCGATGATTGAGACGCGTGGCGTGCGGCCATCGAGAAGGGCGGCGAGCATCGCGGCTTCGGAGGGCGATCCGTCGTAGAGCACCGTAAGGTGAAGCGGCTGAACCTCGCCTGCCGCCCCGCCATCCAACTCGCGCCAATCGATGCGGTCGCTGGGCCGCGGACTGGGCAGCCGATAGATCAGCCGCTCCAGTTCGAACAGCAAGTCGACCGTCGACGAACGGGGGCCCGGTTCTGCTGCGACGAAACTGCACTGGTGCCCGCTCTCGGCGAGGCGTTGCTTGAGATCGTAGAGCCATCGGCGCGGGTTTGCGGGATCGACCGTGATCTCTACGTGCATCGGCTCGGGCATCCCCACGGCGCGTTAGCTTTAGCACCCGGAGTTGCGGGCACTGACTGCCATTACCTGTTACAGCCGAATTCAGGTGGAGAGAGTTCCTGGCAACGAGTTGGTTAACGTGCAGGCATCGCTAATCGGGGCGGTCTTGGGGTTCTTGCGTCAGCAGAGCGCCGATCCGCAGCTCAGAGCAAATCTCGCCCTCTTCGGCCTCGTGCTGTTTGGCGCCGTCATCGCCTTCGCGATGTTCGCCGTCATTGCGCGCTATCTCGGACCCGAGCAGTTCGGTCACTTCGCCACCCTCTTCAGCGCCCTGTCGTTCACCGCCGTCGTCGCCGTGCGCGGGCAGGAGACGCTGATCGGCCGCTCCTGGAACGAGTATGCCGGCAACGGCCGCCTGGATCTTGCCGGCGGCGCGCTCGTGTTCGGCATCCGCCATACCATCATCGGCATGGCGCTCGCTGCCGTCGCCGTCATCGCAGTTGTCGTTGCGACGGGCGGCGGCGTTGAGCTGGGGGTTGCTGCGGGTGCCTTCGTCGCGGCGCAGGCGGCGATCGCATTCTCCTCCAGCGCCAGCCGTCCGCTCGCCGGCGTCTTCGCTACGACGTTGCAGTTCGAGCTGACTTGGCGCCTCTTCACCATCGCCTGTGTCGCCGTGCTGTGGGCGCTCGCGCTGCCGGTCGGAAACGCCGGCATGTTGACGGTCCTCGCCGTCGGCACCGCGCTCGCCGTCGCGTTGCAAGCCGTGTCTTCCTACCGCGGCCTGCCGGCAAAGATCGACTGGAGCCGACTATCGTCCGATAAGCCCGCCTGGAGCCGCCGCGCCGTTCCCATGTGGGGCGCCGCTATTCTCGAGGCCGGCAGCCAATATATCGACGTCGTCCTCATCGGTCTGATCATCGACCCGACGGCCGCCGGCGGCTATTTCGCGGCCTCGCGCATCGCCAATGCGTTCTCCAAGGTGACGCTCACCACGTCGAACCTCGCTGCCGCACGCGTCTCGCTGCTTTACTTCAGCCGCCCTCGGTCGGAGCTCGTGGGCTTTATCCGCTCCGTCTCCCTCTCGACCATCATTCTTGTCGTCGGCGGCCTCGCGGCGCTGACGCTTCTCGGTCCGCTGCTGCTCGCCATCTTCGGTGCCGAGTACGTCGACGAGTTCTGGACCCTGCTCGTGCTGTCCGCCGGCACGGCCTTCGTCGCGCTCAGCGGACCGTCGCCCTACACACTCATGCACACCGGCCACGAAAAGGCGTACTCGCGCACCGTGGCCTTCGCCTTCGTCGCGCGCGTGCTGCTGTTCTTTGCGTTGACCCCGCTGTTCGGTGCCATCGGCGCCGCCTTCGCCTTCACCCTCGTCGCCATCGCCACCAGCGTCACCTTGAACTACGCCTGCCGCCGTCTTCTCGGTATCGATCCGTCTGTCATGAGCTTGCTCACGCGCGCCGAAGCAAGCGCGCAGGCTTAAGGAGATCAGCATGGACGCATCAGCAATACGTCGGCCGCGTATCCTGCTCCTGCAGACCCAGGCCGAGAATGCCGGAGCGCAGGAAGTGGCGCGCGTGCTCGGCGCCGGCTTTATCGAGCGCGGCTTCGACGTCGACTTCGGCTTCTTCTACCGACGCACGCTCGGCTACGACAACGCGCCGGGCGTCTTCTTCGCTGCTCAGGAACGGCCCGCCGGCCTCGCCGGCGTGATTCAAATGGGACGCGCGCTTTATCGCCACATCAAGCGCATTAAGCCCGATGCAGTCATCACCTTCCAGCACTACGGCAATATCATCGGCGCACCGATCGCGCGCATGGCCGGCGTCAAGCCGATCATCGCCAACCTGAACACGGCGCGGAGCACGCTCCCGAGTTGGGTGATCGCCACCGACTGGCTGCTGGCGGCGGCGCGCATCTATTCGCGCACTGTTGCCAACTCGGTCGAAACCGACGCGGACTTCCGCGCACTGCCCGCACCGTTCGCCCGCTACCTGCTGCGCATCGACCATGGCTTCGATCCCAAGCTCAGCGATTTGTCGAAGGCCGATGCGCGCAAGGCGCTGTTCCTGCCGCCGGACGCGACGCTGCTCGGCATGACGGCGCGCCTGCATCCGCAGAAGAACCAGGCAGCGCTCATCGAGCTTCTCGCGCGCAACAAGGATTGGCGCGTCGCGCTGGCGGGGCAGGGGGCATGGCGTCAGGTGCTCGAGGCGAGGGCGCGTACGGCCGGCTGCCACGACCGCCTTCACTTCGTCGGGGAGTTGCAGCCCGACCAGATCGGCACGTTCCTCAATGCGCTCGACGTCTACACCTTCACCTCCCTCTACGAGACCTTCGGTCTCGCGGTCGTCGAGGCGGCGAACAGCGGCGTACCGGTGGTGTCGAACGATCTCGAGGTGCTGCGCGAGGTGCTTCAGGTCGACGCCGGCCCGTGCGCGCTCTTCGCCGACGTCGGCGACATCGGCGCCTTCGAGGCGGCCATCCGCCGTGTCCTCAGCGAACCCGCGTTGCGTCAGGAACTGGCTTTGCGCGGCGAGGCGCTGCGCCAGAGGTACTCGGTCGACGCGATGGTAGATGGATACGTCGCGGCGCTGGGCGAACTCGGCATCTGCCTGGCGGCCGCAGCAAACACCGCGCGCTGAGGTCGCGCCGCGGGGTGGGTCTAATCTGTCCTCTGGGGTAGGGCAGAACCTTCAGTCCGCTGATATGAAACCGCCAGTGCGAGCCGGCAAATATTGATGCGGTGCAGCAATATCGCAGCCGTTGCAGCTGCGGGCTGCTGCGTCT
>CALRVN010000327.1:0-4638 GCA_943371625.1 Hyphomicrobium sp. CS1GBMeth3 | reverse complement strand
GTCGCCCGAGGGTCAGCAGGCCATCATGGGCGCCATCCTGCCGATCGCTATTCCCCTGTCGCTGGTACTCTATCTGCTCTTGTGGCCAGCGTTTGCGGCGGGCGCGAAGCGTCTGCATGACCGCGGCCGTTCGGGCTGGGTAATGGCATCGTATTATGTGCCGTACGCATTGTTTGCGACTGCCGGCACGATGCTGCCAACCTCCGAGCCAGGAGCCCCACCCGAAGGGCCGGCGCTCTGGCTCATGATCGCCGCGGGGGTGATCGGCGCCGGGCTTACCCTGTGGCTTATCGTCGAGCTCGGCTTCCTCAAGGGCGAGCCGCATGAGAACGCCTACGGTCCGGAAATCGGCAAGGCTCAGCTCACGTAAATAGCCAGGACGACACGCCGCCGCGGCGCGCAAGATCGGCCATCTCGGCGTTGAGGGAGTCGAACACGGCCTGCGTGGCAACCTCCGGGAGCCATGCAGCGCCGTCGGCCGTCTTGCGATATGGCGCCATCAGCTGACGCCAAGCTTCCTGATCGAGATTGCGCTCGGGTGGAATGCGCGGCGGCAGCCGCCGCAGTCCGCTCTGTGCCGCGAGCCACGCATACGCGGCCTGCCACACGTCGAGCGCCGCCGCCATGTTGTGCCGCCCCTTGAGCTGCGTGATCGCCAGCATGCCGGCCTCGCGCGAATGCGGCCCGACCTCCAGGGTCGCTATGTGCTCGCGCTCGCGCCGGATCGAGAACAGCCGGCAGCGGTCGTCGGAGAGCCGCTCGGCGTATTGGTCGGCGCAGTTCTGCATCGCTCGCGCTTCGGCGAGAATTTCCGTGCGGTCGAGCAGCGGCACGAACGTGTAGCCGCGTACTTGTCCGCCCGACAGCCAAGGGTCGGTAAGAACACCGGGGCCGAGCTGCAGCGTCAACCGCATGCGGTTGAGCCAGCTCTTCGCCGCGCACAGTGCGGTGTCGAACGCAATCTCTGGCCGCCACGGCACCACGATGAGTCCATGCGCGCGCGCATGCGGCGAGCGTGAGTGCCACGCATAGGCTGCCAGCACGCCGAACATCTGATCGGGCTTCCCCGGCTCGCTGTAGATCGATTGGTCTGCGAGCCAGAGCGCGAAATCTTCGCTGCAAGCCTCTGCACCAAACGCGACGGCATCGAGCCACAGCGCGCTATGGCTCGGCACGGCGGGCAGGCGTGTCGCTATGCGCCGCGTGAAGTTCTCGCCCGAGGGAACCGGCGGCACCGCCTTCTGAAAAGCTTCAGGCGGAAGTCGCCGCAACCACAACGGCAGCTCGAGTGCGCGCGCAACCGTCTTCAATGCTGCACCGTCCTCGATCAGCGCCAGCGCGGCATCGCGCGTCGCTTGCGTGCCGCGACGCGACGCCAGCGTATACATCGCTCCGGGGAACACGATGGCCAGATCGGCGAGGCGTGCAGACGATCGCATGAGGCGCCGCACTTCGCGGCGCGCGGGATATGCAAACCGCCCCGCATAGCTCTCTCCCTCATCGGAGAGCGGCGGCAACGCCACGCTGCGACGCGCCTCGGTGCGTGTGCGTGGCTGGAGAAGTTTCGTCGCCTGCGACATTCACAAATCCACTTCGCCATCGGGCTGACTCGCCCTGAGCGATGGCGTGATGAAATCTTCGCAGGCTATTGCGGCGCGCTTGGGACAATCCGAGCGACAGGGTGACGACAACTGTTCGCGAAAGTTAATGCGGCGAGGGAGCCGCGTACCGCATGCGGTCCAGTGCGCCTTGCAGAATAATCGTGGCCGCGAGCTTATCGATCACTTCCGCCCGCCGTTTACGGCTTGCGTCTGCCTCCAGCAGCGTGCGTTCCGCCGCCGCGGTCGACAGGCGCTCGTCCCACAAGAGGATCGGCAACTCGCTCAGCACATTGACGTTACGCGCGAAGGCACGTGTCGATTGGACGCGCGGGCCTGAGGTGCCGTCGAGATTGGTCGGCAACCCGAGCACGAAGCCCGCGACCTTGTGCTCCGCCGCCAGCCTCAGAAGCTCGGCCACATCCTCCTTGAACTTCGTCCGGCGGATGACCTTCAGCGGCGAGGCAATGGTGCGCGTCAGGTCGGACAGCGCAAGGCCAAGGGTCTTGGTACCCATGTCGATGCCCATGAGCGCCGTGCGCACGGGAAGGCCTCCTGCGAAGACCTCGATATCCTCAACCGTCGTGCCGGTCTGCCGCTCTGCCATCGAATTTGCCATATAGGCAGCCTGCCGGTTGTTGCTGGTCCCGGCCCCCTTATACTCCCGCGCGGCTGCCGATTGCCAATTGGGGAGGGCAGGGCAGCTGCGGCGCGCTGGGAGGCGCCGCCGGGGGATGACCGTAAATAGGAACCGGCGCGTGCAAGAAAGAAATAATCCTGGCGCCGGCGTCGCCGCGACCGGAGAGGCAAGCTCAGCGCCACCGCACGCGGCCGGCGTGCTCGCGCTGTTTGCGGCTACGACCTTCCTCTCGGCGTTCCTGCTGTTCGCCATTCAGCCGATGTTCGCCAAGATGGTGCTGCCGGTGCTCGGCGGCTCGTCCTCGGTCTGGGCCGTGGCACTCCTCTTCTTTCAGGCGGCGCTGCTCGCCGGCTACGGCTACGCCCACCTCCTCAACGGCTACATGCCGCTCAAGTCGACAGGCTTCGTACATCTCGCCGTCGCGCTGGTCGCGCTCATCGTGTTACCAGTCGGATTGCCCGAGAGCTGGCACGAGCCGCCGCCGGGCGATCCCTATCTCTGGCAGCTCGGCCTCTTCGCCGTCGCCGTCGGCTTGCCGTTCGTCGCCGTCGCCGCCAACGCGCCGTTGCTGCAGGCGTGGTTCGCGCACTCAGGCCACCCGCACGCAAAGGATCCCTATTTCCTCTACGGCGCGTCGAACCTCGGCAGCCTCATCGCGCTGCTCGGCTATCCGTTCCTCTTCGAGCCGGCCTTCGGGCTGACGGCACTAAGCCGTTACTGGATGGCGCTTTATGTTGTGCTGGTTCTCGCCATCGCCGCATGTTTCTTCGTGGTGCGCAGCCGGACGTCGGCACTTCCGGTGAGTGCATCCAAAGAAGACGACACTACTCAAGCAGCAGCACCAACATGGGCCGAGCGCCTGGGCTGGTGCGGCCTGGCATTGGTGCCGGCGGCCCTGCTCACCGCATTCACCACCCACATCGCGACCGACATCGCCTCGGCGCCCCTGCTTTGGGTGCTCCCGCTCGCGATTTACCTGCTGACCTTCGTGCTCGCGTTCCAGACGCGCGTCCCGCTTCCTATGTGGCTGCTGCTGCCGCTGCAGCTCGCCGCTGTCATATTCGCGCTGCTCGAGCTTTCGCAGGTGAAGCACGACAAGTGGGCGCTGACGAGTGGAGCCGGTGTTGCCGCGTTCTTCCTCGCCGCGCTCGTCGCGCATCGCACGCTGTTCCTCAATCGCCCGCCCGCCCGCTATCTCACCGAGTTCTATCTCTGGATGTCGTTCGGTGGCGTACTGGGCGGCCTGTTCGCCGCGCTCATCGCGCCCCGCATATTCTCCGAGGTGTTCGAGTACCCGCTGCTCATCGCGCTGTCGCTGGCCTGCCGCCCGGGCGTCTTCACACAGCCGAAGTCGACCGCACGCGAGCTGCTGTGGATCTTCGGCATTGCCCTCGTCGGCATGGCGATCATCTTGCAGCTTCCGGTCCTGGCAGCCCGGAACGGCTGGGCGTTCGACGACTGGGGACCGACGCCCGTCATCGCGCTCCTCTTCGCCGTTGCCGCCGTCGCGTTCTGGAACCACGGCGCGCGCCAGCTCACCGCCGTGCTGATGATGTTCGCCGCCGTCACCATGCTGACGTCGGCGGTGAAGCGCGGCGTGGCCCACCGCAGCTACTACGGTGTCTACCGCGTCAGTCAGTCCGAGCTCGGCGACTTCAACGTCCTGACCCACGGCACCACGCTGCACGGCGCCCAACGCCTGCGCGACATGCTCGGCAACCTCGTCTCTGACGTCACGCCCGGCACCTATTATTATCCGGGCTCGCCCATGGCCGCCGCCGTCAAGCTCGTTCAGGCCCGCGTCGATGGCGAAGGCGAGCTCGGTCGCTACGGCATTGTCGGTCTCGGCGCCGGTTCGCTCGCCTGCTACTCGCGCAGTCACGAATCCTGGCGCTTCTTCGAGATCGATCCGGTCGTGGTCGACATCGCGGAAAAGTCCAACCACTTCACCTTCCTCGCCAACTGCCAGCCGCGGCTCGACGCCGTCATCGGCGACGCGCGCCTCACCATGGCGAAGGAGGAAGACAAGAGCTTCGATCTCATCATCGTCGACGCCTTTACGTCCGATGCAGTTCCGGTCCACCTCATGACCGCGGAGGCGCTGCAACTCTATGCTCAGAAGCTGACCGATAAGGGCGTCGTGGTATTGCACATCTCCAACCGCTACCTCGACCTCGACTCCGTCCTCGGCGCGACCCTCCCGCTCGTTCCCGATCTCAAGGGCCTGATCGTCTCCGACGACAAGGCTGACGGCTCCTACGCACAGAACACCTCGACAATCGCCGTATTCGCCAAGGACCAGGCGCAGCTCGACGCATTCCGCACCCTGGAGGGGGCACAGGATTTCCACGCGGGCGGCCTGTCGCCCTGGACCGATGACGCCTCCGATATCCTGGGACC
>CALRVN010000326.1:0-4642 GCA_943371625.1 Hyphomicrobium sp. CS1GBMeth3 | reverse complement strand
GAAGTCACCAAGACGCCTGACGAGTGGCGCCGCATCCTGACGCCGGAGCAGTTCCAGGTGCTGCGCGAGCACGGCACCGAGCGCGCAGGCACCAGCCCGCTCGACAAGAACTACGCCGCCGGCACCTACGACTGCGCGGGATGCGACCTGCCGCTGTTCTCGTCCGAGACCAAGTTCAACAGCGGCACCGGCTGGCCGAGCTTCTTCAAGCCGCTCGACAACGCCATCGGCAACACCGTGGACAAGAGCTTCTACATGACGCGTACCGAGGTGCATTGCCGCCGCTGCGGCGGCCATCTCGGCCACGTCTTCGAAGACGGCCCGCCGCCGACGGGACTGCGCTACTGCATGAACGGCGTCTCACTGAAGTTCGTGCCCAAGGCCACCGGCTAACCAGCAGCGGAGCGGCGCCCCATGACGGTTTCCGACGCAACGTCGATCGTGGGGCGCCTGCGCACCTGGGCAAAAAGCATCAAGCGTGACGTGCACGCGCTCTACCTTTCCGCCCGCGATCCGCGTGTGCCCTGGTACGCCAAGGCCGTCGCTCTCGCGGTTGCCGCCTATGCTTTGTCGCCCATCGACCTGATCCCCGATTTCATTCCGGTGGTCGGCTATCTCGACGATCTGATTCTCGTGCCGCTCGGCATCCTGCTCGCCGTGCAGCTCATTCCCCCGGCAGTTTTGGCCGAGCATCGCGCCACGGCGACCGATGCCCGCCTGCCGGGAAGCCGAACCGCCGCCGCCGTCATCATCGCCATCTGGATCGGATGCTCGCTCGTCGCCCTTGGCGCGACGCTCCGCTATCTCGAGGCCATCTAAGGAGGCCAGACATGCGCCGTCTCGTTGTCATCGCCGCCGCCGGCATCACCGCCATTGCGGCGTTCGCCTTTGCCTATCCGACGCTGAGCGCGCCGCCCGTTTCCCCAGCTGCTAAAATTTCCCCGCCCCCGAAAATCCCCGCCGGCTTCGAAGTCGCGACCTTCGCCGGTGGCTGCTTCTGGTCGATGGAGTACGCCTTCGACAAAGTGCCGGGTGTCACCGAGACGATCTCCGGATTCATGGGCGGTCACACCGAGCACCCGTCCTATGCGCAAGTATCGATGGGCAATACCGGTCACGCCGAAAGCGTTCAGGTCACCTACGATCCGAAGGTCGTCAGCTACGACAAGCTCGTCGACTATTATTGGCATCACGTCGATCTGCTCGACGGTGATGGCCAATTCTGCGACCAGGGCGACGAGTACCGTCCCGTCATTTTCGCCCACACGCCCGAGCAAAAGAAAATCGCTGAGCAGAGCAAGGCGACGCTCGACCAGAGCCACCGCTTTTCATCGCCGATCGCCGTGAAGGTCGAGAACGCAGGTCCGTTCACGGCGGCTGAGGATTACCACCAGAACTTCCACACCAACAACGAGGCCTACTACAAGCGCTATCGCGTCGGATGCCGCCGCGACGCGCGCCTGAAGGAGATCTGGGGCGCTGACGCCGACACCGCCGGGCATTAGCAGCGGTCTCGCTGCGGACGATCCTCCCACTGTCATCCCGGCACGTGTTGCCGGGATCCAGCCAACCACTGGGAGCGGAGCTCGCGGATAAATGGATCCCGGGGGCAAGCCCCGGGACGACACTGTCTGCGGTAGGAACTAATTACTCGCTGCGGCGACCGAACGACACCGCGTAATCCTGCGATCGCATCGGCAGGATCTTGTCCGTCGACGACGGCTCGATGCCATCCGCCACCACGTTCGGATCGAAGATGCCAGCATCGCACGAGGCCGCCGGCTCCAATCCCGAGATCGAGATCGTGCCCACCTTCACGCTCTTGCGGTCCGCCGGCCATTCGGCGGTCGGGTCGTTGTCCTGATCGCCCGGCTGCCCGATCACCGCGAACAGATTGTACGCAACCGGTCCCTTGGCAAACTGCTCGTTGAGCTCGTTGGCGTAGAAATCCGCACCCTTCGCCTCCGCGTCTTTGTCGTTCAAGCCGACGAACCCACCCACCGGCTCGGCCTTCCACTTCACCGCCTGACGCTCGCCCTTGGCATTGGTGAGGAAGAACGTGTGCACGCCGAAATAATCAGCCGTCGCGTAGCTCGCCGGCGTCTCGCGCGCCGTCAGCCATTTTTTCTGCAGCGTCGATTCCGGATGCGCCGTGAAGTAGGCGCCGATCTTGTCCTTGTCTTTGCTCGCGACCGCCGTCAGCAGCGCCAGGAAATCCTCCGGCGTCTTCGCCACGAAGATCGGCGCCGAGATCATCAACAGGTCGCTGTTGCTCCCGTCGGGAAGCTGAAAGTGCAGCGCGATGCCGCGGACGTTGTCCTTCTGGCTGTCGGAAGCCGCAGGATTGCCCCCACCAAGAGAAAACCTACCGATCAGCGGCACGGGAGCGGCGAACTGCGGCGCCTTGCTGAGACCGGCCGCCTCGGGCGTCGGCGTGAAATTGCCTTTGACGCAGATGCCCTTGGTGTGTGCCGCACGCATTTTGGCATGTGCGCCGAACACCGCGTTGAGACCGTCGACGAGCTGCTCGGGCTGCGCTTCCTGCGCCGTAGCCGGCAGCACCAACAGCGCCGGCATCATTGCGATGGCGGCAGCGAACGCGCGTGCGTTTCTCATGTAGTTCTCCCTCGGATGGCATTCCGTACGGAACGCTATTCGCCGTTGCTGACGCGTTCGTGTCAACGATCGCCGCGCCGCAACGCCGCACAGGGCTAATGGGCGGGAAAGAAGTTTCCGTGGAAGCTGAAGGGGATGTGGTGGGGGCATTCGGCCCGGGCGATTTCGGCAAGCGTTGTTGCGTCGAGCGCGAGCAGGAAAGAAGTCCCGCGCGCCGCATCGAGCACCACGGAAAGCAGTACGCCCTCCCCCTCGGTCTCGGCCCCGGGCCGGCTGACGAACACCGGCTCTCCCGGAAAGCAACCGGCGGACGACCACGTGCGGCTTTCCCCGGTTTCGATGTCGACACGCACGATGGTATCGAGGAAAGCGCCGTCGGGGCTCCGGCCGGTGCCCCAGACGTAGCGATAGGGCCTTCCAGCACACCGGTCGTAGTCGATGCGCGGCAACTCCAGCATCTCGTCCGCAAGCACCTCGCACTCCACGGGATCATCATCCTCCGCGATGGGCAACCAGTACCGCGTCAGGCGCCCCGTCGCGCTCAGCACGTCCCCCTCGCGCAGGCGCTTGAGGTAGAGCTGGTCGATGATCCCGGCATCGTCGTACGTCACGACATCGATGGCGACGTGGTCGCCATCCTCGAACGCATTCACGTGATGAAATGCGAACGCGGCCTCGGCGGTGTGAGTGACGACCAGCCGGCCGCTGTCCTTGTCGAAGACGTGAAACCTCAGCCCCAGCCCAGGCGTCCAGCGATAATTGCGGATGAACGGCGCCAGGCCCAGCATTAGCCGCAGCGGATCGACGACGAGCGGAAACTCAGTGAGGATCAGATACTGCTCTGTCATCGCGAAGGAATGCATGTATGCCGGCTTGTCGACCGGCATCTCAGCCACCACCCGCTCCGGGGAGCCGTCATCGGGGATGGCGAACAGCCGATACTTCGAGTGCCGCCCGAAATCGACGACGTAGCTGAAGCGGCATCGACGCCCGGCGTCGTGATGCGGATGCGCGATGGAAACCATGCCGCCTACCTCGGCGCTTGCCGCATAATGACCCAGCGTTTGCAGAGTTTCGGCGTCGAAGCGCACCGGAAGCGTCGTCTCGGTCAGCGCAACGGTCTCGCCGCCGAACTGATCGACGTTGACGTTGCAGTTGTCGGTGAGGTGCGGCGAGAAAACCGCCGCGACGCGCTGGAACAGCGTGCGGCACGGATCGGTCGCGAACTCACCGCGCGCCAATGCCCCCTTTTCCATCGCCTCAACATAGGAATCCGAGTTCAAGAACCGGTTCGTGTATCGGACAGATCCGCCCGCGAACGCGAACCGGTGCAGCATGGCCATGCCGTCGAACCAATGGTTCACGGTCGTGGTTCCAACGTCGAACTTCGCCGGGCCGGTACGCAGGAGGCTGCCCGTCAGCCATGCCGGGAACTCGCCGCGCACCGTCAAAGGCATGGGTCCGACCTCGCTATCGAGATCGGCAAACCCCACCGCGTATGACGTCCTGTCAGAGCCGGTCATGGCTGGATCATGCGCCCGCAATCCCAAACGAAGATACCAACACGCGGGCAAACTCTCCCGCTATCAAACTGCGTTGAGCTGTGTCGCGAGCAAATAGCCAAGCCAGACGAAGAGCAGGCACAGTACGACCGATCCGACAATGTAGCCGCCCGCGTGCAGCCATTCACCTTCCTGCATCAGCACCATCGTCTGCAGGCTGAACGCCGAGAACGTCGTGAAACCACCGCATATACCCACCGTCACGAACGTCCGGATATTCGGATCGACCAGGTAGCGGCCGCCCTCCGGGCTCGTCAGCGCCACGAAAAACCCGATGACGAACGATCCGAAAATGTTGATGAGGAGCGTACCCCACGGAAACGTCTCGCCGAACAGGCGCGCGGCCACGCCCGTGAACCAATAGCGCGCCATGCTGCCGAGCGCGCCGCCGACGGCGACCCATAGATAAGGCACACGCCCTCCATCACGAATTGAAGCTTCTTCTGCCGCAAGCATATCACGCC
>CALRVN010000325.1:0-4643 GCA_943371625.1 Hyphomicrobium sp. CS1GBMeth3 | reverse complement strand
CTTTGGTCGGTCGGGGATAGGGAGGTGCCTAATCAGGCGGCGCGGTCAGCGCCGGTGACCACTGCCGGTCCGTGGTAACCGTCGACGCCAAAGGGCACGCATTCGGCCGCGACCCGGTTCGGGCCCATAAGCTCCAAAGCGCTCAGCATGCGACCCTGGCGGCGCAAATAAGCGTCGGCGAGCGAGACGAAGCGGCGGTTCGGGACCGCGGTGTCGGACGCCCGACGCAACGCCTGGGCGATCGCCGCCTCGGGCGCGTCTGGGTTGAGTGCGCACAAGGCGATGAAAGCCGCCGCTGTCGAGCGGCTGAGGCCTGCGTAGCAGTGGATGAGGAGCGGGGCGCTGCGGTCCCAGGTCTGCACGAACTCGATGAGTTCGCCGACATGCTGGTGGGCCGGAGCGGTAGCGCCCTCGGACGGCTCGATGATATCGTGCATGTCGAGCTTCAGGTGACGGTCAACCTGAAGGCGGGCCGGCGTCGCTGGGGCAAGGTCGGCGTTGATCGCGCTGATCAGGTGGCTGGCTCCGGTCCTCTCCAGCACGTCGGGGATGTGCCTCAGTGCGCAGACGTGGACCGAGGCGGAAGGTCTACCTTTCATGATCGAATCCTTCCGGTGCAATTGGGTTGCCGGCGGTGTGCCAGCCAACCATGACCGTTTCAAGAACCCTCACCTTAACTTTCGGTGAGGTTGAAGGCTTTGGGTCCGTGGCCCGCCGCCGACGGGAGGGTGCCATGCCGGCCATGTAAGCTCTCGTACTGTCGTCCGCAAACAGTCGGCAGGCCCATCCGAGAAGGCAGATCGTTGCCGCTGTAACGCCACCGAAGCTTAGGGGCTTGCGTAAAGCCCAGCCGCAAGACCATCCTCAGCGGAAGCGCCGCCGGCCGAAGATTGTGGCGTCGCACATCCTTAACATCGGACCCACTCGATGCGCTTCGCGGCTTTTATCTTCGGTCTAGTGTCTCTCGTCATTCTGGCTGCAGTTGCCTATTGGGTGTTCATCACGATCCAGTTTCCGGCCGGCCCGGTGGACGTGCTCATTGCTCGCTCGGGGCAATCCTGGCTTGGGCGCGGGGTGATCTGGTTGCAGATTGCGAGCCTGGCGCTGGCGCTTATCGCAACTCTGATGGTCGGTCTTCCCAGGGTGGCCCGGTGGGGCTTCGCATTGAGCAGTGTCTCCTGGGCCGTGGTGTTCGTGCTGTTCTCTGCCGGAATGATCATGAAGCTGCAGAACGTCGTTCCGGGGACGGGGCTGGCCAGCGCTCTGTTGAACCTGCTGCTTGTCGCAAGCCCGTTGCTGCCGTTGACCGCGGCGCAGTATCTCTCGGCAAAGGCGACGGGTTCGTTGCGGGCAGGCCCGTGATCGACCTAGTGCCCGCTAGACAGCCGGGGCACGCGCAGGCGCCCTTGCTATGCCTGGGACTGATTATCAGTTAGCTTCGTATCCGAAGCGACACGACCAGACTCAAAACATAATTCAGTATTCACTTGGCTGTCGATAATCCGTGGACGTTACAAATAGACTTGCTCATTGCCTGTCGGAGTGTTGCGTATGTCAACAATTGATTCCTCGTTTGAGGGTTGGTCGTTCGACGAGAACGACGTCGCCGCTAAGTCCAGCGCGCCGCCGATAGTTTACATAGGCAGTAAGCGCGGAGCCGACCGTGGATCGAAGCTCGAGCACGTTCTCTGCGGGTTAAGGCTTTCGTTTCAACGTGTCGAAGCGACCGATGGGATACATCTCCCCGATCGCTTGCGCTGGCAGTTTTATATCGATGGGCGCCCGCATCCAACTCTCTCGCCAAGCGAGGTTTGCCGCTACGCCAACCATCTATTGGCGATGGAATCCGTTATCGAAAACGGGTGGCAATACGCCGTAATTCTCGAGGACGAAGCGCTTGTATCTCCGGATATCGATGAGGAGATCTCACAGATCATCACCGGCCTTCCCCGCAACTGGGACTTCCTGCATTTGTGTCAGGATCCCGTGCGCTCAACCAAGACCGTTGCCCATACGGATAGCGGCATCTCCATTATCCGATACGCGCGCTATCAGGGCGGTACGACGGGCTACCTGATAAGCAGAAGGGGCGCGGAAAAAATTCTGCGCCCGCGCAAACGGTACTTCTCGATGGCGGCTGATCTGTGCCAACCTTGGATCTTCGGCCTGCAAGTTTACGGGCTGTCTAGACGCATCGTCTTCAACCCGAACGGACCTGACCCTTCGATGCTTGAAACCAGTGCCGTTTCGCCTGCGCAGGAAAGGTCGGCGGAGCATGCGTTAGGCAGCTTGCTAAGACGGTTCAGGCCGGAGGTCGAAGCTTGAACCAAATCATGCGAGCCCGGTCCGACAGCACAAGCGCCATAGATGTCGATCGGGCAGAAGCGTGCCTACTGATGGGGCAAGCCTGCATCGCTATCGGTTTGCTTCTCGTCGTGCTTGTAACGGTGGCTATGGTGAGCTGAGTCGTCCCGGCGTTCGCACTTAGCTTACTGGTGCTTACCGGACACTTTTACCGAGGTACGCGGGCACATGCGCTCCCAGCGAAATCGCTGCTCAGGACGCTGCAGACACTGAATTTTTGTTGCCCTGTCGTTGCCCAGAGCACGAAATACTGGCGATCCCGGCAGGATTCGAACCTGCGACCCCCTGCTTAGAAGGCAGGTGCTCTATCCAACTGAGCTACGGGACCACGTGGGGCACTGTTTATAATATATCGCGCAGCGCTGCGAGCCCTTCGGGGCACCTATCGGCCGTAGAGGTGCCGACCGAGGCTACTCGGCCAGCCTGAAGGGCTTCTTGACAAGCGGCGGCCGATCCCGCTCGGCTGCCGGCTACATCCCTCATCGAAGAATGGTTCAGCGGCAGGATGCGCATTCTCTTCGTGAACAAGACGCGGTCCGACGAATACCGCGCGTTCGATTACACCAGCCTCGAAGGGCTGCGCGGGGCGGAGCGGACCGTCATCTCTCTCGCAGAGGCGCTCGCGGAACGCGGCCATGACGTCGCGGTGACGTGCGGCGGCGTCGATGGGGAGCGGCCAGTCGGCAAAATCGTCGTCGTCGGGCCGCACGCCGCGCCCGCCCGGGACTACGACGTCGTGGTCAGCAACAACTTCGCCAAGGCGTTCGACGGGTTCAAGGCGCCGATCAAGCTTGTCTGGACGCACAATCCGGGGTTTTCGCGGGCCCACGTCGTTGCCGACTACGTCGCGAAGCTGCGGCACCGGCCGTACCTCGTGCATCTGTCGCAGTACACGCTCGGGCGGTCGTGGTTTCTGCCGCAGTCGGGACGGACGATCATCCGTCACGGCATGCCGTCGGCGCTGATCGATGCGCGCAGTCAGCGCGACCGCGCTCCGGCGCCCGTCGCCGTATTCGCCTCCTATGCGAGCCGTAACCTGAGCCGCGTCATCAAGGCCTGGCGCGATGTGGCGCATCCGCGTGTGCCGGACGCGCGCCTGGTGATCACATCGGAGGTCGCGCCGAAACACCTTGCCGGGATGAGCGCGACGGAGCTTGCGGCGAACAATATCGAGATCGCCGGGACGCTGCCCTGGACGCGGCTGATGGAGCTGCTGCGCACGGGGCGTGTGTTCGTTGCGCCGGGTCACCATCAGGAGACATTCAACCTGCTCACCGTGGAAGCTGCGGCGTGCGGTGTGCCAACGGTGACGATGGGAATCGGCGCGTTGCGCGAGCGCGTGGTGCACGACGAGACTGGCTGGATCGCCGCGTCGGATGCCGAGATGGGGTCGGCTCTGGCGCGGATACTGGCGGATGATGAAGTGTGGGCCCGCTATCACAAGGGATGTCTATCGCATCCGGATCTGGTGACGTGGCAAGCGCGTGCCAGCGAGTGGGAAGCGTACATCGCAGAACTGGAACGCTAGCGGCTCCGGGGCGCGAGGGCATCCGGGGAACAGCGCACTTTTATCACGAGCTAACGCGTAGCAGCGCTTTCGGCGAGGGCCGTGGTGCGCCCCGTCGGGATACGCGTGACAAGCGGGCGCAGACCAAATGCCTTGGCGAGACGGCGCGTCGCGTTTTGGGCGGCACAACCGGCCCAGCCCAGTGGTCCCAGAGTCCGGAAGTTGAAGATGAAGCCGTTCGGCGTATGCAGTGGATTGCCGGTCCAGCAGTAGCGCGTGGGGATCGGCAGGCCGCGACGCAAGCGCGAGTGATTGCCCATCTCGTGGATTGCCGACGAGAAGTCGGCCTGCCGGATGAGAGCCGGCGCTACGCCGTAGAGGTTGAGGCGGAAGCGCCAAGGCTGGCGGAAGTCGGTGTCGATCGGCCAATAGCGCTTCATTGGCTTGAGGAACTTTTGCGCGCCGGTCCGACTGATGAGATAGCCCGAGGTCGTCTCAGGAACGCGCGAGTAGCGCACGAGGTGCCGGTTGTCGTCGAGATCGGCGATGACTTTGACGGCCCGGTTGGTATCCTTGCAGACGTGGATGAGGTCCCAGCCCTTTGGCGCGGCCTTGATGATCTCTAGCAGCGTGGTCACGATGTCGGCTGGGAGTATCGCGTCATCCTCGACGATGAGGGCATAGTCGAGGTCGCGCTCGGCGATCAGCGCCATTGCCACGAGATGGCTGGCATAGCAGCCGACCTCACCGGGCTTCAGCTTCGAGTGGAGGG
>CALRVN010000324.1:0-4660 GCA_943371625.1 Hyphomicrobium sp. CS1GBMeth3 | reverse complement strand
TTTTGCCGCTCCGTCGGCGCACATCGAGCGGGCAGCGGCGGAATGCTTGCGCACCGTCGGCCTGCTTTCGCTCGCGGATCAGCTCTACACGCACATGTCCGGCGGCGAGCGGCAGCGGGTGCACATCGCGCGGGCGCTGTTGCAGCTGGCGATGGCCGACCCGGGGCGCGGCGAGCCTGCCATCCTTCTGCTCGACGAGCCGACCGCCAGTCTCGACCTGGCGCACCAGGGCATCATCCTGTCGGAGGCGCGGCGTCAGGCTCAGGCGGGAAGAGCGGTGCTGGCGGTGCTGCACGATCTCAACCTCGCCGCCGCGTTTGCCGACGAACTGGTGCTGATGAGCCGCGGGCAGATCGTAGCGCAGGGTTCGGCGCAGGATGTCTTCATCGACGACCTGCTGTCGCGGTCGTACGGTTGCGAGGTGCGCACCAATGCGACGCCGGCAGACGGCGTCCCGTTCGTGCTGCCGCACGCAAGGCGAAGCTGACGCGGCTAGCTGGTCGGTAGTGTGGGGCGATCAAGCAGCTCTCGGACTTTGCGCAATAGATCCTGCTGCGTGTACGGTTTGTTCAGCAGATTGACGTCGGGATCGAGACGTCCGTGGTGCACGATGGCGTTGCGCGTGTAACCGGTGGTGTAGAGAACGGGGAGAGTGGGGCGCAACTTCAGCAGGGCATCGCTCAGCTGCCGGCCGCTGACGCCGCCCGGCAGTACGACGTCGGTGAACAGCAGGTCGATCCTGCGTCCGTCCGAGGCCAGGCGCATCGCCTCCTGGGCATCGCCCGCCTCGATGATGGTGTAGCCCAGCTCCTCGAGGGCTGCGCGGGCGTACTCGCGCACGCCTTCGTTGTCCTCGACGAGCAGGATCGTTTCGTTCGGCAACGCGCGAGCAGCGGGGACATTGTTCTCGACCGCGGGCGGCGGAGCGGAGGCGACCTGCTCCGACGCGTGCAGGCGCGGCAGGTAGATTTTCACGGTCGTGCCGTGGCCGACCTCGCTGTAGATGCGGACATGGCCGCCGGATTGCTTCACAAAGCCGTGCACCATGGCGAGGCCGAGCCCGGAGCCGATCTCTGCCGCCTTGGTGGTGAAGAACGGCTCAAAGACTCGATCCAAGACTTCGCCGGGGATGCCGGCGCCCGTGTCGGCGACGCTGATCTGGACGTATTGCCCGGCTTGAAGATCGCCGAAGCGGCGCACGTATGCCTCGTCGAGATACGCGTTGGTGGTTTCGATCGTCAGCCGGCCCCCATTGGGCATCGCATGGCGCGCGTTGACGGCGAGATTGAGAATCGCGTTCTCAAGCTGGTTTGGGTCGGCGAAGGCCGGCCATAACCCGCCGCCGAGTACGACCTCAAGGTTCACCACTTCACCGAGCGTCCGGCGGAGCATGTCCGACATGCCCGCGATCAGGCGGTTGCAGTCGAGGCGCTTGGGCTCGAGCGGCTGGCGGCGCGCAAACGCGAGCAGGCGATGGGTCAACTTGGCGGCGTTGCGCGAGGCCATCATCGCGACGTCGACCTGCTTTGCCACCATGGCGGCGACATCGGCCGCGGTCTTCTCCGGAGAGAGCTTGGCGAGCTGGCGCTTCACCGTGTCGAGGTTGCCGATGATGATGGTGAGGAGATTGTTGAAGTCGTGGGCGATGCCACCGGTCAGCTGGCCAATCGCTTCCATCTTCTGCGCCTGGCGCAACGTCTCCTCGGTCTCCTGGCGCCGCTTGATCTCGCTTTCGAGCTGGGCGGAGCGATCCTGCAAGTCGACGATGAAGTGTCGCGTGGCACGCTCTAGAATGAACGACATCGCAGCGGCCAAGGTCAGACCCGCAGCTATGAGGATCAACAGCAGGCGCTGCAGCCGCTGGGCGCGCGCCTGCCGCTCCTCCAGTAGCTGCTGCTCGGCGGCGACGAACCCTTTAAGGTCTTTGTCAACGAGGCCCGACAGGTCGAGGACGCGGTTGGAGCGCACGACCGCGAGCGCCTCGCCTTTGCGGCCAGTGCGGGCGAAGGTGACGGTTTCCTCCAGGATACCTTTGAGTTCCTGAAGCGGTTGCTCGAGTTCGGCGAGGCGACGCATCTGGCCGGGGTTGTCAGCGACCCGCGCCCGGAGATCATCGAAGCTTTCGCGCATGCTCTGCAGGTGCCGCAGGAAATCCCCGGAGTAGCGCTCATCGCCGGTGAGGAGCAGGCCGCGCTCGCGGATGATGGCTTCCTGCATCGAGGAGTTCAGCTGCCGCGCACTGCTGCGCACATCCAGCGAATGCTTAATCCAGCTATCGGTATCGGCGACCATGAATGCTAAAAAAATGGCGCCGAGGGCGCCGAGCAACAGGAGTACGTAAGAAGCGCGCGATAGTATAAGCAGGCGCCTGCCGTAGAAATCCCCTCCGTCCGGAACGAAAAGGGCGACCAGCTTTCGGAACGAATTAGCCACCTGCACGTATTTCTCCGGATCAGGCATAAGTCTGGGCCGGCGGCCGCCCCTCATGAGCAACTGTCAGCAGAGCAGATGTATACTGGACGACGGATACTTGTTGTAGAGGACGAACCACTGATTGCAATGCTCGTCGCGGACTGGCTTCTCGAGCTCGAATGCGAGGTTGCAGGGACCGTCAGCTCGGTCGAGGCGGCGCGTCAGATCGCCGACAAGGAGACGCTGCACGCCGCGCTTCTGGACGTGCACCTCGGGGGCGAAGACAGCTTCGAGCTAGCCGACGCGCTGATGGCCGCGAATGTGCCGGTGGCCTTCATCACAGGGCGCGATTCCCACAGCCTGCCACCGCGCTTCAAACAAGCGCCGGTGCTTTGCAAGCCGTTCGACTTTTCGGCCATCGAGCAGCTTCTGGCGGGCATGCTGGCTCCCGCCGGCCAACGCAGCGTCTAGCTCAGCCTCTATCGCTTTGTCGCCGGCTTGCGCGCAGACTTGCCGGCGTCCGGCTTGGTCTTCGCAGGCGTCGGCTTCTTGACCTTGCCGGTGGGCTTCTTGACGCCTTTCGATGCGGCCTGCGCCGTCGGCGCCGGAGGGTTCACCTCTTTGGCGATCTCGTAGGCGCGCTGAACCGCCGGGCGCTCGCGCATCGCCTCGAACCAGCGCTTCAGGTTGGGGAAATCATCGAGGTTTTGGCTCTGGCGCTCGTGCGGTACGATCCAGGGGTAGCAGGCCATGTCGGCGATGGAATACGCGCCCGCCACGAATTCGCGGCCAGCAAGGCGGCGATCGAGAACGCCGTAGAGCCGGCTCGTTTCCTTCACGTAGCGCTCGAGGGCGTAGGGGATGCGCTTGGGGGCGGTGTTGGCGAAATGGTGGTTCTGGCCCGCCATAGGGCCCAGTCCCGCCATCTGCCAGAACAGCCACTGCATCACCTCGAAGCGGGGGCGCACATCCTTGGGCAGGAAGCGCCCGCTCTTCTCGGCAAGGTACTGAAGGATGGCACCCGATTCAAAAATGCTGATCGGGTCGCCGCCATCCTTCGGCGCGGTGTCGACGATGGCCGGGATGCGATTGTTGGGCGCGTGGCGGAGGAACTTCGGGTCGAACTGCTCGCCCTTGTTGATGTCGACCGGTAAGAGCCGATAGGGGAGCCCGGTCTCCTCAAGAAAGATCGTGATCTTGTGCCCGTTCGGGGTCGTCCAGTAGTACAGGTCGATCATTGCCGTCACCTCCGCCGCAGACACCTTTTAGCGGGGCGGAAGCAGTTGGGAAGATCGGGGTTCGTTGATATCCAGCGCGTGGATGACGATCAGGCCGACGAGAGCGCCTTGACGATGGCGTCCTTGATCTGAAGCCGTTGCTTGCGCAGCTTTTCCTCAGCGAACTGATCCATCGGCTGGACATTGGTCTCGGCCAGATGCACCCGGTCGTTCACCTCGTCGTACTCCTTGAGCAAGCGCGCGAAGTGAGGATCGCTGATCTTGAGCTTGTGAATCGCATCAAGCTGATCGGGGAAGTCTTCCGCCAGGGTGTGTGGGGTATTCGACATTGCCATCCTTCCTAGTGGTGACCCCGACAGGATTTGAACCTGTGACCCCCAGATTAGGAATCTGGTGCTCTATCCAGCTGAGCTACGGGGCCGAAGCACGCGGCGAGGGTACTCCTAACAGGAGGCGGGCAGACGCGGCGCAAAAAACCATCCAGACCTCCACGCCGAGTGCAGGAAAAGTTTGCATGGAAGCCTCCAGCACCGTGACACGAACGCGACGCCACGAGACCGCCTGGGGAAACTAAACGACGTTAATTGAAGCGTCCTGCGATCCTGTGCTAGTGCATCTTATGCCGTGCAACTTATAGTTGTAGTGGGTATAAGGGGGTGGGCCGTGCCGCGGGTGCGCATCGAATGGATGCCGGTGCAGACGTATGGACTCGGCCGCCTTGGGTTCGACCATCTGCAGCTCGTGTTCGAGCCAGGGGAAGGCATCTCGCGCCAGGACGACTGGTACGTCATGGAGGGCGTGCGCGAGGAGACCGACGTCGGCACGTTCCTCGGCATCGAGGGGTCGGACGGCCGCACGACGCTCTCGATTGCGAACCTTGCGGCGCGCGCCGACCTCACAGAAAAGATCGGCACGCCGGAGCTGCGCGGCAGCCGTCCGCTGCCGTACCACGGCAATGAATTCAGCGCGTGGGAGACGATGTCCAACTTCGCGCGCGACATCGAGGCGGA
>CALRVN010000323.1:0-4684 GCA_943371625.1 Hyphomicrobium sp. CS1GBMeth3 | reverse complement strand
TCGCCGGCGTGAGCCGGAGCGATTGTCGCGAATGAGGCGGTAAGGCTGAACAGGGCCGCCGCCGACAGTATCAGGATACGCAACTTGACCATCACCAGGCTCGCGCGGCCCCCCGGCTCCCCTCGGCAGCCGGCAATTAAGTGGCTGATTTAGCCCGAATTAGGACGTCGAAGCGGATCGCCCCTGTCGGCTTGTCGCGCAGTCTACGCTTTGGGATGCGAACAAAGTATGCATGTGCCGGTAAGACTGGGTTTACCGGTGGCATCGGCAACGCTAACCATGATGCGCGATGGTGGTGGAGCGCTCGCTAAAGGGGCCCGGCGGAGACCATCAAGACGCGCGCCCCAGTTCCGGTTCGACAATCTGATGACCTACCCGATCGCTGACGCGCTGCCGCTGTCGGCTCGCGGGCTCCTCGACCGAAGCTGATGGCAACGCGGCTTGCACGGCGCGCTAGAATGCAACCGGTGAAGTTCGAGTCGCGCGGGCCTGCGCCGCCGTTTGGTCATATTGCGAGGCAACATGCCCTCTTGGGGATGTGGGCGAACCACGTCACACTCGAGCCTCGGTTGCGCGCGGCCGGCGGCTCCGGTCGGGCGCTGCAGCTGCTGCGGGTGCCCGCATCCGTACCCATCCTACGTCACTGGATAATCAAATGAATCCCACCGATCTTGCGCAGGAAGCCATCGGTCCAGCACCGATGCCCGGCGTTTCTTTTGTCGAGCTCTTCCTTCACGCGCACATCGTGGTGCAGCTGGTCATGGGTGGCCTGCTCGTGGCCTCGATCTGGTCGTGGGCCATCGTGATCGAGAAATTCTTCGCCTTCCGAAAGGCGCGGATCGAGTCCGATCGCTTCGAACACATGTTCTGGTCCGGGCAGTCGCTGGACGAGCTTTACACCGCACTTTCGCGGACGAAGGCGATCACCATGTCGGCGCTGTTCGTTGCCGCGATGCGCGAGTGGAAGCGCTCGGTCGAGGGCAACATCCGTGCGCTCGGCGGCATCCAGCTTCGCGTCGAGAAGGTGATGGACGTCACCATCAGCCGCGAGATGGAGCGGTTGGACCGGCGCCTGCTGTTCCTTGCGACGGTCGGCTCGACAGCGCCGTTCGTCGGACTGTTCGGCACGGTCTGGGGCATCATGTCGAGCTTCCAGGCCATCGCGGTATCGAAGAATACCAATCTGGCCGTCGTTGCTCCCGGCATCGCCGAAGCGCTGTTTGCGACCGCACTTGGCCTCGTTGCCGCCATTCCGGCGGTCATTTTCTACAATAAGTTCTCCGCCGACAGCGCGGCGATCAGTCATCGACTCGAGGCGTTCGCCGACGAGTTCGCAGCCATCGTCTCGCGGCAGATCGACGTCCGCAGCTGACGTCGGCGAAGCAATAGGAAGGCGCGGAAGGCACTATGGGCGCGAGCATCAAAGCGAACTCGGGAGGCGGCAAGCGCCGCCGTCGCGGCCGGCATACGCCGATGAGCGAGATCAACGTCACGCCGATGGTCGACGTGATGCTCGTGCTTCTGATCATCTTCATGGTCGCCGCGCCGCTGTTGCAGGTGGGCGTGCCGATTGAACTTCCGCAGGCGAAGGGCAAGCAGCTCGAAGCTAACAAGGAGCCGCTTGCCATCAGCGTGAAGGCGGACGGCACGGTGTTCATCGGCGAGACGCTGGTGCCGCTCGATGAGATCGCGCCGAAGCTCAAGGCGATCGCCAAGAACGGATATGACGAGCAGATCTTCGTGCGCGGCGACAAGGGCGTCGCCTACGGCACGGTGATGCGGGTCATGGGGCGCATCAGCGCCGGTGGCTTCCGCAAGGTGTCCCTGGTCACGGAAGTGGAGGAGGGGGGCTAGTGCGATGATCGCGAAATTCGCCATCATCGGTGGCAGGCTTGCGAGCGAATTTTGCGATCTGAATCGCACTAGCAGAGTTGTGAATCTAGTGCCCCTTGAGATGCCGAAGTTCGCTCTCGGACCTAGCAGCGAGCACTGGCGAACTTCGACATCGGGGCACTAGGCCGTGTATCGCGGGTTCCTCGCCTCGTTCGTCGGCCATGTGCTGTTGCTGGTCTATGCTCTGTATAGCTACCAGCCGAAGCCTCCCGACCTGCCGTCCATCATCCCGATCGAGGCGACGATCATCACGCCGTCCGAGCTGACGCGACTGAAGCAGGGCGATCCGAACGCGAAGCAGCTCGAGGCGAAGGCGACGGAAGTGCCGCCGCAGGAGACTTCCAAGCAGGAAGCCGAGAAGCCGAAGCCGGTGACGGCGCCGCCTCCGGCTGCCGAACCTCCACCTCCGTCCGAGCCGACGAAGAGCGAACCACCGCCGGAGCCGAAGAAGGATCCGATCGCCGAGAAGCTGGCCGCCGCGCCGCCCGAACCGGCGGAGCCAACGCCCGAACCTGGACCGACGCCGGACGAGAAGAAGCTGCTCGAGGAGAAGCTGGAGCAGGAGCGCAAGGTCGAGGAGGAAAAGAAGAAGGTCGAGGAAGAGAAGAAAAAGGCTGAGGCGAAAAAGAAGGCCGACGAAAAGAAGAAGGCCGAGGAGAAGAAAAAAGCCGACGAGCGGAAGAAGAAGCTCGCTGAGGAGAAGCGCAAGCGCGACGAGAAGAACAAGTTCGACGCGGACAAGATCGCGGCGCTGCTCGACAAGACGCCGGAGAAGCGAGGCGCGCCGAAGAGTGCAACGGAGCCGAGTAAGCCGACCGACTACACCGGTCCGACGGCCGGCGAGCGGCAGGGCAACGACACGGTGCTTTCGGCGCGGCAGCAGGATCTGTTGCTGTCGATGATCAACCGGCAGCTCGAGCCATGCGCGCGGCTTCCGGGCGGCGGTGGCGGGCCGGATACCCCCGTGGTCAACGTGCGCTTTCAGCTGAACCAGGATGGCTCGCTCAACGGCGAGCCCGTCGTTGTAGGTCGTCAGAACACGCCGCTCTATGCCATCGCGGCGGAAGCTTCGGTGCGCGCAGTGAAGCAGTGCGCGCCGTTTCAGCTCCCGCCGGACATGTACGGGGCTTGGAGTTCGGTCACCTGGGCATTCGACTGGCCCGCCATTTTAGGGCTGGTGCAGCGGTAGAAATGCGCGTCGACGCAATTCGATGATAAAGGGCCCCATGGGCTGAGGATTTCAGCAAGATGCAGGACGGGATCGGACGCATGGCAGGCAAGTGGAGCAGGATTTCTTCTGGGCGAGCACTGCTGCTCGGCATGCTGGCCATGATCGGCGCTGCTTTGCCTCTTTCGACCGCGTCGGCACAGCGGCCCGACGACAGCTATAAGGGACCGTCCAGCGGGGGCGGCCTGGATGGGCAGCTGCGCCAGTTCGATGGGCCGCCAGCGGCTCCTGCAGGTGGCGGCGGCGGAGGCGGCGGCCTTGTGGGCGGTGGAGGCGGTGGCCTCCGGGGCCGGCAGACGCAAGGCACCATCGCGCCGATACCGATTGCAATTCCCTTCTTCCTCGGACCGGATCCGAAGCTTGCGGCTGACATCGCAGAGGTCGTTACAGCGGATCTCGGCAACTCGGGACTGTTCGAGCCGCTCGACCGCGCTTCGTTCCTGGAGCAGGTGCGCGACGTGAACGCGGCGCCGCGTTTTCCCGACTGGCGGTCGATCCGCGCGGACGCACTCGTCGTCGGCGAAGTCGGCCTTGGCCAAGACGGCCGCATCGTCGCGCAATTCCGTCTGTGGGATGTCACGACAGGCAAGCAACTCGCCGGACAGCGGTTTGCGACCAGCGCGCAGAACTGGCGCCGCGTCGGGCACATCATCGCTGACCAAGTCTATAAGCAGCTTACCGGTGAAAGCGGATATTTCGACACCCGCGTCGTGTACGTCGATGAGACGGGGCCGAAGGAGCGGCGCGTCAAGCGTCTCGCGGTCATGGACCAGGATGGCTACAACGTGCGCCTCCTTAGCCGCGGGCAAGAGCTGGTGCTGACGCCGCGCTTCTCGCCAACGAACCAGGAAATCACCTTCATGTCGTACGCGGGCGATCAGCCGCGCGTGTTCCTGATGAACCTCGAGACGGGGCAGCGCGAGACCGTCGGCGATTTTCCGGGCATGACATTCGCGCCCCGGTTCTCGCCTGACGGACAGCGCGTGATCCTCAGCCTGCAGGACGGCGGCAACTCGGCGATCTACGAAATGGACCTCAGGACAAAGCAGCGGCGGCAGCTCACACCGGGAACGTCGATCGACACCAGCCCTAGCTACGCACCGGACGGTCGCCAGGTCGTGTTCGAGTCGGATCGGGACCGGTCGCAGCAGATTTACGTGATGGGTTCGGACGGCTCCAACGCGCACCGGATCAGCCAGGGGGAGGGCTCTTACTCGACCCCTGTGTGGTCGCCGCGCGGTGACTACATCGCGTTTACCAAGCAACTCGGCGGCCGGTTCCTCATCGGCGTCATGCGTCCGGACGGCTCGGGGGAGCGGGTGCTGACCGAGGGCTACCACAACGAGGGTCCCACCTGGGCACCCAACGGCCGGGTGCTGATGTTCTTCCGAGAATCACAGGGGGCAAACGGGGGATCGCGAATCTTCTCGATCGATTTGACCGGCTACAACGAACGGCAGATCAAAACGCCGGCGTTCGCCTCCGACCCCGCGTGGTCGCCGCTCCTGAATTGAAACACCGTTTAACGGTATATTAACCAACGCTGGGCATGAATCGTAGCCA
>CALRVN010000322.1:0-4705 GCA_943371625.1 Hyphomicrobium sp. CS1GBMeth3 | reverse complement strand
CGCCACATCGCGGAGGACATCGTTTCTTTCGCGCGGTCGCAGAACATCACGCAGATCATCATCGGCAAGTCGGAGCGGTCGCGGTGGTTCGAGATCCTCAACGGCTCGGTCGTGCACGACCTGTTGCGGCGCTCCGGCAATATCGGGGTGCAGGTGGTCGGCGGCGAGGAGCTGACGCGGGAGGTTTTGCCGAAGAAGACGGTTCGCACGGCGCAGGAAGAAGCCGCGTTCGATCCGAAGCCATATCTCGGCGCGCTGCTCGCGGTAGGCACGTCGCTCGGCGTCGCGTGGTGGCTCAGACCGTGGCTCGGCATCGAGAGCGTCGACCTGGTGTTCCTGACGGCGGTGATGGGCATCGCGATCCGCTATGGCCTCTTCCCGTCGCTGTTCGCGAGCGTGACGGCGTCGCTTTGCTACAACTACTTCTTCCTCCCTCCCCTGTTCACGTTCACCATCACCGATCCGGTGAACATCGCGGCGTTCGTGTCATTCACCGTCGTCGCCGTGATCGTTTCGAACATTGCCGCGCGGGTCCGCAGCCAAGCGGAGATTGCCGTCGCCCGCGCCGCCACGACCGAGGCGCTCTATGCCTTCAGCCGCAAACTTGCCGGGGCCGGCGATCTCGACGATGTGCTTTGGGCGGCGGCGTACCAGATCGCGTCGATGCTGAAGGTTTCCGTGGTGTTGCTGCTACCGGAGGGCGAAGGCATCGACGTCAGGGCCGGATATCCGCCGGAGGATCGGCTTGAGGCGTCCGACCTCGCTGCCGCAGCGTGGGCGTGGAAGAACGAGCGTCCGGCCGGGCGCGGTGCCGACACGCTACCAGGCGCGCAGCGGTTGTTCCTGCCGATGCGAACGGGCCAGGGCGTCGTCGGCGTCATCGGCATTCATAGCGACAAGCCAGGACCACTGCTGACGCCGGACCAACGGCGTCTGCTCGACGCCTTGTCGGATCAGATTGCGCTCGCCATCGAGCGGGTGCGACTCGTCGAGGACATCGATCGCACGAAACGCACCGCCGAAACGGAACGTCTGCGCGCGGCGCTGCTGACGTCGCTGTCGCACGACCTGAAGACGCCGCTTGCCGCCATCTTCGGCGCGGCGGGGATGCTGCGCGAGCTTTCGGAGCGGCTGACGGCGCCGGAGCGCAGCGACCTGCTCGGAACGATCGTCGATGAATCGGAACGTCTCAATCGCTTCATCGCCAATCTGCTCGACATGACGAAGCTTGAGGCGGGCGCTGTCGCCGCAAAGACCAGCGCGTTCGACGTGAGCGACATCGTCGGTGCCGCACTGAAGCGCGCCGGCGGCATCCTGGCCGAGCATCGGATCGAGGTCGACCTCGGACCCGGCAACCTGTCGGTGACCGTCGACGACGTGCTGCTCGAGCAGGTGCTGTTCAACCTGCTCGACAATGCAGCGAAATATGCCCCCAGCGGCAGCACGGTCAGGATTAGGGGCTGGCTGGAGCGGCAGTACGTCTGCCTGCAGGTGCTTGACGAAGGGCCGGGCATCCCGCCGGGGGATCTTGAACGCATCTTCGACAAGTTTTATCGAGTGCGCAAAGGTGATCAGGTACGCGCCGGAACGGGGCTTGGCCTTGCCATCTCGCGCGGCTTCGCAGAGATCATGCATGGCACGATCAGCGCCGCGAACCGCACCGACCGCACCGGCGCGGTCTTCACTCTGACGCTGCCAGCGGCGGCGCCAACAACCGTAGAATCCTCCGCATGACAGCGCCCGCACACAAGATCCTGGTGGTCGACGACGAACCACCCATTCGCAAGCTACTGCGCATGGGGCTCGGCGCCGAAGGCTATGACGTGATCGAAGCGCCGAAGGGTGCGGTCGCGCTCGAGCTTCTCGCCGACAAGCCCGATCTCATTATTCTCGACCTCGGACTGCCCGACATCCAGGGGCTCGAGCTGTTACGCATCGTGCGCGAGCGGAGCGAAGGCGTTCCGATCATCGTGCTGTCCAGCCGCGGCGACGAAGTAGCGAAGGTGGAGGCCTTAGATATCGGCGCCGACGACTACGTTACCAAGCCCTTCGGCATGAAGGAGCTCCTGGCGCGCATCCGCGCTGCGCTGCGCCACCAATTGCAGGTCCAAGGCGAGCGCCCGATCTTCCAGCTCGGCGAGCTTTCGGTCGATCTCGTGCGGCGCATCGTCAAGGTAAGCGGCCAGGAGGTGAAACTTTCACCCAAAGAGTACGACTTGCTGCGGCTGTTCGTGCAGCACGCCGGCAAGGTGCTGACGTACAATTTCCTGCTGCGGGAGCTTTGGGGACCGACGGCGGATTCCCAATACGTTCGCGTTTACGTACGGCAGCTGCGCAACAAGATAGAGGCACGGCCGGAAGCGCCCGAGTTCATCCAGACCGAAACCGGCATCGGTTACAGACTGCGGATGCCGGACTAGTGGGCGCGAACATGACGATCACGAGTTGAACATGGACCTCGAAGATTTCCTTTCGCCCGATCGCGTGGTGATCGACCTCAGAGCCGCCAACAAAACGGCGCTGCTGCGCGAGCTTGCACGCCGGGCCAGTGTTGAGCTGGGCATATCCGCCGACACGATCTGCGCAGCGTTGCAGAAGCGCGAAGGCCTTGGATCGACGGGAATGGGTCACGGCTTTGCCATCCCGCACACGGCGGTGCGGGACCTGCGTGCGCCATTCGGAATACTCGCGCGCCTTGAACAGCCGCTCGACTTCGATGCCATCGATGGGCAGCCGGTCGATCTGGTGTTCTTGCTGCTGCTGCCGGAGGCTTCACAAGGTCCGCAGCTCAATGCGCTGGCAAGCGTGGCGCGGCGGTTCCGGGATGCGTCGATCCTGCAGCAGTTGCGGACGGCGAAGGACGTGCGAGATGTCTACGAGGCGATGGTAGCGCCGGTCGGCTAGATGGATGACGCGGCGCTAGCGGCTCTTACCGATCGTATCCTTGGCCAGTGAGGACATACGCCCGATCAGAGCCGCTCCGTCGACGGAAAGGTGACCTTTGTCACGGTACAGCGGAACTCCGTCGAGCAGCGTGAGACACCGCGTGTGGTCACACAGGAAATCGTAGATGTTGACGACGGCGACGTCGGCCTTCTGAGATACCGCGCGAAGGAACTCGTCGGTGCGGGCCTTATAGGCATCGACCCTTTTGCGGGAGAGCGCGCAGTCCTTGGGGGCGTCGAGCACCAACTGTCCCCTGCCGCGCCGCTCCAAACATTCCCCGACGTCCATGCCGTCTGCGGGCGGCGCCGACAGAATGACGACCTTCTTCCCCGCGCGCCGGTACACATTGACCAGCGAGGTTAGACCACCCACGGCGGCATCGAAGGTGAGCTTGCGCTCTTCTCGTCCATGCGCAGCGTCGACCAGCATGGTATCAGTCTCGCGCAACACGGATTGAAAGCGTCCGGAAATTATTACGGCTTCAATATGGGGATCGCTTAGAACGCGGGCGACCACCGCCTTCTGAAACTCCATGCACTTCCTGGCGCCGTCGGGGTTAGAGCGTCCATCGCTCCCTTTGGGTATCCGCGCGACGCCGAGCAGCGGGGCGCATCCGCTCATGGTCGCCTGCACGAGACCTTGCCCAGCCAGAGGCTGCAACAATGCCGATGTCCAGGCCATCGCGTATGAATCGCCGTCGATGAGTATTCGTGACTGCACGCGCGATCTGCAGGCTTTGAAATCTGCGGTGTCCAGCTGGTCACACCCTGGCCCGATGCCGTAGTTGGGTCGCCTCACATGTTCCCAGTCACCCTGCTGCCGCGCTGCCGCAATGACTGCCGCAGGAAGAAGCGCGAGACAAACGGATGTCGCCGCGAGGGCTCCGCCCGCGAGGCGACCGGGCACGACGCCGCGGCGGAAGGGTTCCTCGACAAAGCGGTAGAGGAGCACCGCTAACAGCGCAGAGAGTGCAATCGCGAAAACGCGGGCCTGGACCGGGACGCTCTCGATATATGCAGATCTGGTGAACACCATCACGGGCCAATGCACGAGATAGAGCGAATAGGAGATGTCGCCCACGCGCGCCAAACCGCGCACAGGGATTGACCATAAGTTCCGGGCGCTCCCGGGCCGCCCCATGATGATCGCCAGTGCAGCCAAGCAGACCAGAGCGGCGTCGACGCCGGGATGCGGCAGCCCCGTCGGCCACACGGGAATTGCAACGAGCACGACGGCGGCCGGCACGCGAAGAAACGACAGCAGGCGCCTCCCCAGCGCTGAGGTGACCGGCAGCAGGGCACCCATCGAGCCCAGCGCGAGTTCCCACCATCGCGTCGGCAGCAGGTAAAATGCAAAGTCCGGAGACCGCGAGGACGTGGCTTGAGCAAGTACGAAGCTTGCCAACAGAAGCGCCAGCACTACCGGCGCCCACAGCCGGCGGGGCACCACGGCGAGGAGCAGCGGCATAAGCAGATAGTACTGCTCCTCGATGGCGAGCGACCAAAAGTGCAATAGCGGCTTCGTTTCCGCTGCGAGGTCGAAATAGCCTGCTTGCTGCCAAAGGATGAAATTGGTCGTAAAGGTCAGCGTGCCCAGAACCTGCGCCTGCAGCTCGCTGATCGCCTCGGCGCTGAGCAGGAAAGGAGCGCCCAAGAGCGATAGCGCAACGACAACATACGCGGCCGGCAATAGACGCTTGGCACGACGGAGGTAGAAGGTGCGGAAGCTGAAGCTGCCGGCGTCGAGGCCTCGACTGATG
>CALRVN010000321.1:0-4742 GCA_943371625.1 Hyphomicrobium sp. CS1GBMeth3 | reverse complement strand
CCGCCGATGTGCACGCCCGAATAGGCGAGAATGTCGGACTTGCGGTCCGGCTTGCCACGCCGATGCGGAGAGACGCGGACGATGGAGAAGTCCGACGTGCCGCCGCCGATGTCGACGACCAACGCGAGCTCTTCGGCGCCGACTTGGCGTTCGTAGTCCAGCGCAGCGGCGATGGGCTCGAACTGGAATTCGACGTGCTTGAAGCCTGCGTGTTGCGCCGCCTGCCGGAGCTGATCCTCTGCGCTCTTGTCTGCTTCCGGGTCCTCGTCCACGAAAAACACGGGGCGACCCATGACGACAGACGACGGCTCGTCGGCAGCATTCCGCAAGTAGCTGAGGAACAGCGAGATAATCTCATCAAACCGGAGACGCTTCACCCCAACCTGCGTTTGCTCGTGGATGAGGGAAGATCCGAGCACCGATTTCAGCGAGCGCATCAGGCGCCCATTCTCGCGCTGCAAGTAGCGGAAGACGGCATCGCGGCCGAAGGTGACGCTTGCGTCCTCGAAGCTGAAGAATACTGCGGTGGGAATTGAAACGCGGCCCTCCTGCAGGGGGATCAGAGAGGGGTGAGCTTCTGCAGCATGGCCGATAGCGCTGTTGGATGTACCGAAGTCGAGGCCGCACGCGCCGGACGCAAGTGTCACAATCGTTTCCTATGAGGATTTGGAGATGCCACATGCGGTCCGCGAGGACGCTTCCAGGGCAGAACACGGGGGCAGACCCGCAGGCGGGCATCAGTTAGCAAGTCAGGACGATGCCTACAAGTTGTTGCATTGGGTGACAGTCGCCGAGGTGGCGCATCGGCGAAGCCGCGCGTCGCACGCAGCTGCGCTCAACGACTTTTTAACCGCAATGACAAAATGATGAATCACCCGCGACAAGCATGCCCGCCGAGGAATGATGGTGCCGAAGTTGTGCAGATCGAGTGCCGCAACCCACAACCCGCTGCCACCTCACATCCCGCTCACCGCCAGACGCAGTAAGCAGGGCCCTATCGTCGAACTGGACTGGCGTGAGCCCGTCCTTCTCACCGACCTGCGTCCGACGCAGATGGCCGTCGGCATGCGCGCCGTCGAGGTCAAGCGTCGCAAGATCGAGCGCCATGTCGAGAGCACGCGCAAGCTGCGCCGCTATCTCGAGAAGCGTCCCGTGCCTGCCGTGATAGGGCCCGACGAAGACTATTACATCATCGACCACCATCACCTCAGCCTCGCGCTCTGGCAGAGCGAAGTCGACGAGGTCTTCGTGCGCATCGTCGGCGATCTGTCCGACATGCCCAAGCGCGCCTTCCTGCGAACGATGTCGGCGCTCGGCTGGCTGCACGCCTTTGACGCCGACGGCCGCAAGATCTGCCCGACGCGGCTCCCATCGACAATCGACCAGTTGAAGGCCGACCGTTACCGCGATCTCGCCTGGTCGGTCCGCCAGGCCGGCGGCTTCCACAAGACCCCCGTGCCATACAGCGAGTTCGCATGGGCGAACTACTTCCGCTCCCGCATCACGCCGGCCGCCCTCTCACGCGACTTCGACCTCGCGCATGGGCGCGCCATGCACATCGCCCGGTCCAGCGCCGCCAGGCATCTTCCGGGTTATATTCCGCACGCTTGACCCGCAACCCTCCCAGCGCGGGCGGAGGCGAAGCGCGTCTGCTTGCCCACGCTTTCAGGCTGTGGCACTCCGGGAGCACAAAGAACAACAGTTCCGGGAGGAGATCGACCAATGGACGCGAAAAGCTTGATCATCATCGTGCTGCTCGGCGCCGTCGCCGTGCTGGGCTACCTCTATTACGAGCACTCGCGCCACGGCATCGTCATCGATACGCCGGCGGTCAAGATCGAAGCGAAGTAGCTTGTGGGCTCAAGTCGCGATCGGGCCGATGCGCCGGCCGATCGCGATGAGCACCGCATCGAGTAGCGCCAGCACAATGAATAGTCCCGCCATGTTGGCAAGCGCGCGCGGATATCCAAGGTCGACAACGTCGACGAACGGATAGGGATACCAGTCGCTAGCGGCCCCGTGCGCCAGCGTCCAGATGCCATAGACGAGCGGATACAGCATCGCACGTGGCGTGGCCCTCCAACTGAGAGAGCGCTTGTCGACGAACAGCAGCCAGTCGATGACGAACAGGGGCGGCGTCACGTAGTGCAGCGACTTTTCGATGAAGAGCCCGAGACCGCTGCGGTGGCTGAGGTCCGATAGCAGCAAGAAGTACACCGTCCCGACGACGATGATGTAGCTCGCGATCGCCGTGCGCGCGGCCGGCCGGTCTAGAAACTCTCCTACCGCGGAGCGCGGTGCGATCACCGGCACAAGCAGCGCTATCGCAGCAATGATGTTGGTGAGGATCGTGAAGAAGCTGAAGAACCTGATCGAGGTGCGCACCGCATCGGCCGAACCGCTTACGACGAGGTAGTACTGCACGCCGACGGCCACTAGCGTCACCCCACCGGCCGCGGCACGGTAGATCGTTCTTGTCGCTGTCGTCATTCATCGCCCCGCTTTAGCCGGGCAACTATAGAGCACCATCGCGGCCGCTGCGCCCTCAGGTGCCTTCCCGCGTCAGATACCTTCAGGGTTGTGGGCGTCGCGTTCGCGCTCGATCAGATGGCCGTCGACGCCCTCGTTCCCGCGCGTGGGCTCGGCTCGCTCCTCCGAGCTCGTTACGCCTTCTTTGCGTGTGCGCGGCGCGGCGCCTTCGCCTGCCGTCTCTCGCGCCGTCGGGCGCTTTTCCTTGGGCTCGCTCATGACAATCACCTATTTGCCGCCTCGACTTGGCTTTTCGGGTGACAGAACGTATGCAGACCGCCTTCGGTTCATCCCGGGCCCCCCTGATCCATGCTGCATCGCTCCTCTCCCCCGCCGATCCTGGCTCACGCCGGCGAGCTGCTCGCGCGTTACGACGTCATGTTCTGCGACGTCTGGGGTGTCCTGCACGACGGCCATCGCGCCTTCGAGGACGCCTGCGACGCGCTGCTGCGGTTCCGCGCTAAGGGCGGCACCGTGATCCTGGTTTCGAATGCTCCCGTGCCGGGTGAGCGCGTCGCCGCCATGCTTGATGCCCGCGCCGTGCCGCGCGATGCCTACGACGACATCGTCGCCTCGGGAGCGATCGCGTTGCGGCACATCGAGGAGCGTGGCTATCGCCGTCTCTATTGCATCGGCCCGCAGGATCGCGACGCCGCGACGTTCACGCGCCTCGCCGCAGAGCAGGCCGACATCGACACCGCGGACGCCATCCTGTGCACGGGACTAAACGACGACATCAACGAGACCGCTGAGGATTACCGGCCGGTGCTGGAACGCGCCCGCGCCCGATCTCTTCCTTTCGTATGTGCCAACCCCGATCTCGTCGTCGACGTGGGCGGGCGCCAGTATCTCTGCGCCGGCGCCATCGCCGATCTCTACGAGCGCATGGACGGCGAGGTCTTCTGGGCCGGCAAGCCGCACGCCAACGCCTACGATGCAGCCCATGCGGCAGCCGAGGCGATCCGCGGTGCGCCCGTCGACCGCGCCCGCATCATCGCCGTCGGCGACAGCCTCCGCACCGACCTCAAGGGTGCCGACGCGGCCGGCATCGATGCCATCTTCGTGGCCTCGGGCATCCATCGCGACGAGACGATGTGCGACGGCGCGCTCGACGAGGATAAGCTGGCGAAGCTGTTTGCCCCCCCTGCCCCCCCCGCTATCGCCGTCATGCCGCGCTTATCCTGGTAGCTGCCGCCGCTGCCCCCGCCGTCTCGAGGGCGGCAAGCGTGGCCGCGATGTCATTGCCGGCGTTCCGTGCCCGGACTAGACTTTGGGTGTTCTGGGATGGGGGATATTGATCATGCGCCGCGTACTTTTTGCAGCCGCCGTATTGCTATCAACCACCGTCGTCCACGCCGACGACACCGGCTTCGCCTACAGCCACACACTGCGTAAGGAAGGCGGCAGCCTATGCATGGCCGACCATTATCATTCTGGATCCGGCGCGGGGAAAACTAAGCCGGCAGCGCTGTCCTCTGCGGCGCGCTCTTGGGCCGACTTCACCAATTTCGAGTACGGCAGCGCCTGGGCGCGCTGGTCCATCGCCCGTGGCAAGGCGGTGCGATACACCAAGGAAGCCAGCGGCTGGAGCGCCGACATCGACGCCCGCCCGTGCCGGGGCTAGAGCTGACTGAACAGGTCTAACGCCCGCAGATACAAGCGCGTTTACCTTCCGGTTACCTTAACAGTCCATGCTCTTTTGCAGGAAGCCGAGCTGACTGCGTCAGCCATCGGTCCCTGGAGCATCGTCCCAAATCAGGGCCGCGCGCGGCGCGCACCCCGCTTCGGCGGGACAGCCGCACGCGTGCCCGTAGGGCACCCTGAGCGCCAGCAAGACTGGCCTCGCGTAAAGGAAAAGTAGCCAATGTTCGCAACGTCAAACGGATTTGGTCTCAACGCGTCCCGCGCCGCGTTCATCGCCGCCGCCGCGATCGTCCTCGCCATCGCTACGGCCCCGACGGCTAGCGCGATAAATCCTAAGGTTCGCGCCGCCTGCGCCAACGACTACCTGTCGAACTGCAGCGCTTACAAGCCCGAGAGTGCCGAGACCCGCAAATGCATGCGCGCGGTCGGCTATCGCCTGTCCAAGAGTTGCATCTCCGCCCTCGTCGCCGCCGGCGAAGTCTCGAAGAGCGAGATCGCCCGCCGCTCGGCCAGCAATAACCGCCGCTGAGCGCAGTTCCATTCCAGAACCAAGGCCGCGTCCCCCACGC